>NZ_JBSGSG010000017.1:0-57537 GCF_053606765.1 Streptomyces sp. NPDC055189 | reverse complement strand
CGGCCCCCCCCGCCTGCGCGAACTACTACGACCTCCCCCCGCGTCTGCGCTTACATTGCCTCACAACCCCTGACACCCCCCCCCCGGCTGGGGCCGGCCGCACACCGCGGCCGGCCCCCTCGTCATGTCCGGCCGGAAACCCTCTCGCCATGTCCACCGCAAATATCTTGTACGCCGTACGGGAGATGCCTTACGGTGTACGTCACAACCCCACGTACACCGTATAAGCAAAAGGAGAGGGCATGACGGCAACGACGACCGCCGAGACCCCCACCCCCCACGGGCACCCCCAACGCTGGCTGATCCTCGGCGTCATCTGCCTCGCCCAGCTGACCGTCCTGCTGGACAACACCGTCCTGAACGTCGCCATCCCCTCCCTCACCAAGGAGCTGGACGCGTCCACGGCCGACATCCAGTGGATGATCAACGCCTACTCGCTCGTCCAGTCCGGCCTGCTGCTCACGGCGGGCAGCGCGTCCGACCGCTACGGCCGCAAGAAGATGCTCGTCACGGGCCTCGCCCTCTTCGGCATCGGTTCGCTGGTCGCGGGCCTCGCCCAGTCCTCCGCGCAGCTCATCGCCGCGCGGGCCGGGATGGGCGTCGGCGGTGCGCTCCTGATCACCACCACGCTCGCGGTGGTCGTGCAGATCTTCGACGACACGGAGCGGATGAAGGCGATCGGCCTCTGGTCGACCGTCAACTCCCTCGGCTTCGCGCTCGGCCCGCTGATGGGCGGCGTCATGCTCAACCACTTCTGGTGGGGCGCGATCTTCCTGATCAACATCCCCGTGGCGCTCATCGGGCTCGCCGCCGTGGTCAAGCTGGTCCCCGAGTCCAAGAACCCGCAGGGCGACCGCCCCGACCTGCTCGGCGCCCTGCTCTCCACCATCGGCATGGCCTCGGTCGTGTACGCGATCATCTCCGGACCCGAGCACGGCTGGACGTCGACGCAGGTACTCGTCGCCGCCGCGGTGGGCGTGGCCGTCCTCGGCGTCTTCGTCTTCTGGGAGCTGCGCATCCCGTACCCGATGCTGGACATGCACTTCTTCCGCAACCAGAAGTTCATCGGCGCCGTCGCGGGCGCCATCCTGGTCGCCTTCGGCATGGGCGGTTCGCTCTTCCTGCTCACCCAGCACCTCCAGTTCGTCCTCGGATACGAGCCGTTGGAGGCGGGCCTGCGCACGGCGCCGCTCGCGGTCACCGTCGTCGCGCTCAACCTCACCGGGCTCGGTGCGCGGCTCCTGAAGAAGACCAGCACCCCGGCGACGATCGCCATCGGCATGACCTTGCTCTCCGCGGGCCTCGCCGCGATCGCCGTGCTCGGCGGCGACAACTACACCGGCATGCTGTTCGGCCTCATCGTGATGGGCGCGGGCATCGCGTTCGCCATGCCCGCCATGGCCAACGCGATCATGAGCGCGATCCCGCCGGAGAAGGCCGGCGTGGGAGCGGGCGTCAACGGCACGCTCGCGGAGTTCGGCAACGGCCTCGGCGTCGCCGTCCTCGGCGCTGTCCTGAACTCGCGCTTCGCCTCGCTCGTCACCGTCTCCGCGGTCTCGCTGCCCGCAGCGCTTGCGGCCGCCGGGTCCGATGCCGAACGTACGAGGATCGCCGACGCGTTCTCCTCTGGCCTGGAGACCAGTCAGCTGGTGGGGGCGGTGGCCGTGTTCCTCGGGGGCATGGTGGCAGCCGCGTTGCTGAAGCGGGCCGAGAGGGCAGACTCTGCGAAGACGGACCCGGCCACGGCGTCCGCATAGCATCGACGGGTGGGCGACGGACTGGCCGATTCCGGTCTGTCGCCCGCCGCGGGACCACCGGTACCAGTACAAGTGCTCAGGACCAGGAAGGTGCGCCATGGCGAAGGCAGCCGACAGCGCGAAGCGCCCCGCGCGGGCCAGTGTCTGGCTGGAGGGCAAGGCCCTCCGCAATGGCTCGGGCCGCAGGAGTGATCAGCCGTCGGGCCTCGACCGGGACCGCATCACCGAGGCCACCGTCCGCCTCCTGGACGAGGAGGGCCTCGCCAAGTTCTCCATGCGCCGCCTGGCCGCGGACCTGAACGTCACGGCGATGTCCGTGTACTGGTACGTCGACACCAAGGACGACCTCCTCGAACTGGCCCTGGACGAGGTCGCCGGGGAGATGAAGCTGCCGGACGCCGAGTCGGTCACGCCCGACCGGTGGCGTGAGGTGCTGCGCGAACTGGCCGAGGAGTACCGGACAGTGCTGGTCCGGCACGCCTGGTTGTCACCGCTGATCGGCAACTTCCTCAACATCGGCCCGAACTGGCTCAAGTTCGCCCTGACCGTGCAGGAGGTGGTGCGAAAGACCGGCCTGCCGGCGGAGAAGCAGGCCGGCGCGATCGCCGCGGTCTTCCAGTTCGTGTACGGATTCGGGACCGTGCAGGGCCACTACATCGCGCGCTGCGCGGCGGCGGGGCTCACTCCAGGGGAGTACTTCACGGAGGCCATGGGCGTGGTCCGCGACCACCCCGGCGTGGAGAAAACCCTGCTCAGCGCCTCCGACATGCTGGAGGCGCGGGGCGGGGCCACGGTGGAGGAGATGTGGGAGCTCGACTTCAAGGTCGCCCTCGACCTGCTGATCGCGGGCATCGAGTCGATGCTCGAGCCGGGCCCGTAGGCCCCCGCGGCCTCGCCCCTAGGCCTTCGCCGCCGGGAAACCCCCGGTGGCCACCGGACCCCACCGCTCCGGAGTGATCCGGATGATGGACTTGCCCTGCTTCACCATCGCCTCGCGGTACTCGTCCCAGTCCGGGTGCTCGCCGGAGATGTTGCGGAAGTACTCGACGAGCGGCTCCACCGAGTCCGGGGAGTCGATGACCTCGGCCGTGCCGTCGATCTGCACCCACGGCCCGTTCCACTCGTCGCTCAGGACGATGATGCTGACCCGCGGATTCCGCTTGGCATTGCGCGTCTTGGCCCGCTCCGGATACGTGGACACCACGATCCGTCCGGAGTCGTCGACCCCGCAGGTCAGGGGGGATCCCTGCGGGGTTCCGTCCGCGCGGCCCGTCAGCAGGATCGCGCGGTGCCTGGGGCGGACGAAGTCGAGCAACTCATCGATCGAGACCGTGGTGTTGGTAGCAATGTTGGGTGCCATGTCCGCACCCTAGACCCGCCCGTTCCGCTAGACCTGGGGGAGGGAGTCCCCTTGGACCGCCTGGATGTCCAGCTCCACCCGCAGGGTCGTACCGATCGCCGAGATGCCCGCCTGGACGACCTGGTTGTAGTTCATGGCGAAGTCCTCCCGGCGCAGCTCGGCGGTGGCCCGGAAGGCCGCGCGGGTGCCGCCCCAGGGGTCGGCGCCGGTGCCGAGGTAGCTCAGGTCCAGGTCGACCGGGCGTACGACACCGTGCATGCCGAGCTCGCCGTGGACCGTCCAGCGGTCCGATCCGGCGGGCGTGAGGCCGGTCGAGCGGTAGGTCAGCTCCGGGTACTGCTCGACGTCCAGGAAGTCGGGCGACTTCAGGTGGCCGTCCCGCATGCCGTTGCCGGTGTCGATGGACGCCGACCTGATGACCGCCTCGACGCGCGACTTCTCCACGTCCTCGGCGATCTCCACGATCCCGCCGAACTCGGTGAACCGGCCGTGCACGCTGGTGATCCCCAGGTGCTGGGCGACCGCGCCCACCGTCGAGTGCGCCGGGTCGATGGTCCACGGGCCGGGCGGCGGCAGCTCGGTGCCGCCCTGCCGGGCCAGGACGATGTTGCCGACCTCGGCACGGCCGCTCGCCGTCACCATGGCGGTCGAGGCCACGGGCGCGTAGCCGACCGCGGTGACGATCACGGTGTACGGGCCAGGGGCCAGGTCCGTCGCGTCGCGCACGGCGCCTTCCTGGTCCGCCGCGGCGCGCAGCACCTGCGTGCCGGTCATGTCGGTGAGGGTGACGACGGCGTGGGATACCGCCCACCCGTCACGCGTCCGAATCCGAGCGCTGAGTCCCATCCCGTTTTGCTCCTTGCCAAGCTCAAAGTCAAAGCTCAAAAGAAAGTGTGCGGCCCCCGGCGGCGGTGACACGGCCGTCCCCTGCCGTATGCGTCACCGCCGGTCCGGGGGCCCTTCCACAACCGGCCCGGGCACGCTCATCCGCTCGAAGGGCGTGCCCGGGCCGGGGGTAACTACTCGCCGGGGTGGGCGAGTTCGATGTCGTGGTCGCCGACACCTTCACCGGCGACGGTCAGGCCCGTCGCCACCGGCGGGTAACCGGTCGCGATGACCGTGTACTCGCCGCTGTCCAGGTCGCTGAAGGCGTACGCGCCGTCGGACCCGGTGGTCGCGGTGGCGACGACGTTGCCCGCCGCGTCCACCAGGGTGACGCGGGCGTCGTTCAGCGGACCGCCCTTGGCGCGCACGGTGCCGAGCACCTGCGAACCGGCGTTCAGCTCGACCTCGACCCGGGTGACGCCGACCGCGCCGACCTCGACGGGCAGCGCCATCGGGCGGTGGCCCGCGGCGTTCACCGCGATGGTGACCTGGCCGGGCACCAGCTCGGCGAAGGTGAACTCGCCCTGCTCGCCGGTGAGCCCGGTGGCCAGGACATCGCCGCGCACGTCGGTCACGATGACCATCGCGCCGGAGACCGGCAGCTTGCCGTCGGAGGCCCGCACGACACCGCTGAGGCCGCTCGTGCCGCTCAGCAGGATGTCGTAGTTCAGCGCCTCGTCGGAGACGACGATCGTGGATGCCTGCGGCTGGAAGCCGTCGGCCGAGGCGATCAGTACGTACGATCCTGCGCCGGGGGCGTCGACCGCGTAGGAACCGTCGCCCTGCGCGACCGCACGGCCCAGCTGGCGTCCCGCGAGGGAGATCAGCGTGACCGCGGCCCGCGGGACCGGGGTGCTCTCCGCGCCGCGGACGAAGCCGTGGACCGGGGTTCCGCCGCCGATGGTCTGCAGGGGGCCCTCACCGGCGGCCGACGAGGCCACCGCCGCGAGCTTCTGCGTGCCTTCGGGGCCCGTCTCGGTGTGCGCGCCGACGGAGGCCAGGACCGGCTGCTCGTCGGTGGCCGCGGCTGCGGCCGTCGCCGGGGCTGCGGGGGAGGTCGCGGGGACCTCGGAGGCCTCGGCGGCCTGGGCGAGTCCGCCTGACGTACGCAGCGGAACCTCCTTGATGAAGATCGTGATCAGGAAGGCGAGGAACGCCAGCGGGGCGGCGATCAGGAAGACGTCGGCGATGCCGTGCCCGTAGGAGCTCTCCATGACCGTGCGGAACGGGGCCGGGAGCTTGTCCAGGTCCGGGATGGCGCCGCCGCCCGTGCCGCCGTGGCCCATCGCCGCGGCGTCGGGGCCGAGGGCGGTGAGGCCGTCCTTCACGTAGTGGGTGATGCGGGTCGACATCACGGCGCCGAGCGCCGAGACGCCCATGGCGCCACCGAGGGAACGGAAGAAGGTGACGACCGAGCTCGCGGAGCCGAGGTCCTCGGGAGCGACCTGGTTCTGCGTGGCGAGCACCAGGTTCTGCATCATCATGCCGATGCCGAGACCCATGAGCGCCATGAAGATCGCGATGTGCCAGTACTCGGTGTCGTACCGCATCGTGCCGAGCAGGCCCAGGCCCGCGGTCAGGAGCGCGCCGCCGGAGACCAGCCAGACCTTCCACTTGCCGGTCTTGGTGATGATCTGGCCCGAGACCGTCGAGGAGATGAACAGGCCACCGATCATCGGGATCGTCATGACACCGGACATCGTCGGCGACTTGTCGCGCGCCAGCTGGAAGTACTGGCTGAAGAACACCGTGCCCGCGAACATGCCGACACCCACGAAGAGCGAGGCGAGCGAGGCGAGGGTGATGGTGCGGTTGCGGAAGAGGCGCAGCGGGATGATCGGCTCGCTCGCCTTGGACTCGACGAGCAGGAAGAGCAGGCCGAGGACGATCGAACCGCCGACCATGGCGCCGGTCTGCCAGGACATCCAGTCGTACTTGTCACCCGCGAAGGTCACCCAGACCAGGAGCAGGCAGACGGCCGCCGTGATGAAGAAGGCGCCGCCCCAGTCGACCTTGACGTCCCGCTTCACGACGGGGAGCTTCAGGGTCTTCTGCAGGACGATCAGCGCGATGATCGCGAAGGGCACGCCGACGTAGAAGCACCAGCGCCAGCCGAGCCACGACGTGTCGGTGATGACGCCGCCGAGCAGCGGGCCGCCGACGGTGGCGACGGCGAAGGTCGCGCCGAGGTAGCCGGAGTAGCGGCCGCGCTCGCGCGGGGAGATCATCGCGGCCATCACGATCTGCGCGAGGGCGGAGAGACCGCCGACGCCGATGCCCTGCACGACGCGACAGGCGATCAGCATCTCGGGGCTCTGCGAGAGACCCGCGACGATGGAACCGCCGACGTAGATGATCAGGGCTATCTGGACCAGGGCCTTCTTGCTGAAGAGGTCCGACAGCTTGCCCCACAGGGGCGTGGTCGCCGTCATCGCCAGGAGCGAGGCGGTGACGACCCAGGTGTAGGCGGACTGGCCGCCGCCCAGGTCGCCGATGATTTCGGGCAGGGCGTTGGAGACGATCGTCGACGACAGGATCGCGACGAACATGCCGAGCAGGAGGCCGGAGAGGGCCTCCATGATCTGCCGGTGCGTCATCGGAGCACTCGCGTCGTGCGCGGCTCCGTGCTTGGCGTGGCTGCCCCGCACACCGGATGGTGTGGTTGTTGCCATGGGCTTCCTCTTCATTACGCGGGTGTACGGGTGGTCTCTTCGAACGGGAGCCGGGCCGAAGCCGCGCGGCAGTCCCCGAAGCTGTCGCGCAGTCGCGCGAGCAGCGTGCTGAGCTGGACGACTTCTTCGTCCGACCAGTCATGCAAGTAGTGGGTGAGTGTCCTGATGGACAGCTCGGACAGCTCATTGACCTTGGTCTTGCCCGCGGGCGTGAGACGCAGGATCCGGGAGCGCTTGTCGGCGGGGTCGGGATCCCGCAGGATCCACTCCTTCTCGGCTACGTGGGCCACGTGCCGGCTTGTCACCGACATGTCCACGGCGAGCAGCTCGGCGAGCCTGCTCATCCGCATCTCTCCGTGCCGGTCGAGCAGGATGAGTACGGCGGCGGACCCGCCCGGGCAGTCGTGCGGCAAGCCTCTCCCGAGGCCGCGCTTCACGGCACCGATGGCGCTGAGCTGTCGGGCCAGGTCCTCGTAATGACGCTGCGCGGCCACGACACCTCCTATGTTGTTGCTTAGGGCAACGATAGAGACGGTTGGTTGCCGCAGGCAAACTAAAACTGGACCAACCGCCTAAAGAGTCGGCAAAGCTCTGGGACCGCGCTCGTAAAGTCCGTGGTCAGCGGGGGTTGGGCCGACCCCCGATGGTTCGCTAGGGTCCTGCGCTATGGCACACAACCCCCAGGGCCCCCAGAATCCCGACCCCGCAGGCAGCACGCAGATGTTCCGCGCGTTCGTCGACGAGTCCCCCCAGGGCCGAGCCCAGCAGCCGGCGGCAGCCCCCGCGGGCCCGCGCATCGGCCTGATCATCGGCGTCGTACTCGCGATCGTGGTGGTGGCGGGGGTGGCTTGGCTGGCCCTCAAGTAACAGCCGCCCCGAGGAGCGCCCGCAGGGGCGCTTTAGGGGCGCGGGGAACTGCGCGACCAGCCACGGCGGACCCGCAGGCAAAAGACGCGCTACTCCCACTTGACGGAGACGTCCTGCGTCTCCACATGCATCCCCATAGGCACCCGCCACGCGTCCACGCATACGGGCCAGGTCTTCTTGACGGTCTTGCCCGCCGCGATAGGCGCAGGCAGTTTCTCCGTGGATTCCAGCGTGGCCCAGTCCACGCCAAGCGCACCGATGACGTGAGTCTCGAAGGTGACCGTTCCGGACCGCACCGGCGACCCCCCGGTGTTACGGAAGGAGACGGTCACTTTCTCGCACCAGCGCTCGTCCGCGGGCTTCCGCTCCGGATCGCCCACGCTGAGCTTGGCGGGCCCGCTGGGCTTCGCGCTGGAGTCACCGCCGGGGGCGGACGGAGAGGTGCTGGCCCCGCCCTCAGGGCGCCCCGCAGAGCCACTTCCCGAACTGCTCTCCGTACGAACGGGCTTGGCGCCGTCACTCGGGGAGTCACTGCTGTCCGGGGTGGCCGGGGAGTCGGAACCGGCCTTGCTGCCGGGAGGCTTGCCGGAGGAGCCGCCGGAGCCGGACTCTGACGGCTCGGAGCCGCCACCCTTGTCGCCGCCCTTTTCGCCGGAGGGCAACTCGCCGCCCAACGGCACGAGTTCTACCTCTCCGGTAGGGGCAACACCCTCACCAGGAGCCCGCTGAGGCCCCGCGCCCGCGGGACCCGTGGCCACATAGCCGTCGCTGTCCCCGCCGCCGCAGGCGGCAAGAACCCCGCCCAGGCACAGCGCAGCCGTACCCGCACTCAGCACGTTCCGTATGCCACGTCGCATCGCGCCAGTGTGTCTGACGGGTCGTCAATTAGGAACCCCGTCAGCAACTCCGGTCCCCCTGCGGCGCGTTCAGCCGCAGGGGGCGCGACATCAGTCCGCGATGAGACCTTCGCGCAGCTGCGAAAGCGTCCGCGTGAGCAGCCGCGAGACGTGCATCTGCGAGATGCCGACCTCCTCGCCGATCTGCGACTGCGTCATGTTCGCGAAGAAGCGCAGCATGATGATGCGGCGCTCGCGCGGCGGCAGCTTGGCGAGCAGCGGCTTGAGCGACTCGCGGTACTCGACGCCTTCGAGCGCGCTGTCCTCGTACCCCAGACGGTCCGCGAGGGAGCCCTCGCCGCCGTCGTCCTCCAGGGCCGGGGAGTCGAGCGAGGAGGCGGTGTACGCGTTCCCGACGGCCAGGCCGTCGACCACGTCCTCCTCGGAAACGCCGAGCGCCTTGGCGAGTTCGGGCACGGTCGGCGAGCGGTCCAGCTTCTGCGCCAGCTCGTCGCTCGTCTTGGTCAGCGCGAGCCGCAGCTCCTGGAGGCGGCGCGGGACACGCACCGACCAACTGGTGTCGCGGAAGAAGCGCTTGATCTCGCCGACGACGGTCGGCATCGCGAACGTCGGGAATTCGACGCCCCGTTCGCAGTCGAATCGGTCGATCGCCTTGATCAGGCCGATCGTGCCGACCTGGACGATGTCCTCCATCGGTTCGTTCCGGCTGCGGAAGCGCGCTGCCGCATACCGCACGAGCGGGAGGTTGAGCTCGATCAGCGTGTCCCTTACGTAGACACGCTCCGGGCTGTCCTTGTCGAGTGCGGCGAGCCGCAGGAACAGGGAGCGGGACAGGGTGCGGGTGTCGATGGCGCCTGTTGAAGCCCCCGAAACACTGGGACTCGCAAGCGCGTCGGGCGCTGATTCGCTCTTGGTGAGCGTGAGCACCTTCGAGCTGCCCTGGTCTGCGGACATGCCACCCCCTTTGGGTCGCGGACGGTCGCGGCGACACGTTCCCGTCGGAGGAACGCAGCCTCCACCTGAATACCGGACGTGGGGCTCCGGCAAACGCGGTTCCAGCAGAATGTCACATGTCGGCAACACGCTGTAGTTACATGTCGACAAAGAAGGGTGACATCGATGCAGGAAAGAGGGGGTCTGGGGCATTTCTGCTCGCGAAGTCGTCGGAAACTGCTCACAGAGCAGTCCACTCGATACGGTTACGCCTCGATACGGTTTGCGGATCGAAGTCGCGCGAAGCTTCTGGCCAGCAGTCTTGACACATGCATCTGAGAAACGCCCAATTCGGCGCTGATCTGTGATTGCGTCAGATTGCTGTAGTAGCGCAGAAGCAGGATGCGCTGTTCGCGCTCGGGCAGTTGTACGAGGAGATGCCGGACGAGATCGCGGTGCTCGACGCCGTCGAGTGCCGGGTCCTCATAACCGAGCCGGTCGAGCAGGCCGGGCAGGCCGTCGCCCTCCTGGGCCGCCTCCAACGACGTTGCGTGGTACGAACGTCCGGCCTCGATACAGGCCAGGACCTCCTCCTCGGTGATCCGCAGGCGCTCGGCGATCTCTCCGGTCGTGGGCGAGCGCCCGAACGCCGTGGTGAGATCCTCGGTCGCCCCGGTCACCTGCACCCAGAGCTCGTGAAGGCGGCGCGGCACGTGGACCGTTCGTACGTTGTCGCGGAAGTACCGCTTGATCTCGCCGACCACGGTGGGCATCGCGAAGGTCGGGAACTGCACGCCGCGCTCGGGATCGAAGCGGTCGATGGCGTTGATCAGACCGATCGTGCCGACCTGGACGACGTCCTCCATCGGCTCGTTGCGGCTGCGGAAGCGGGCGGCGGCGTAGCGCACCAGCGGCAGATTCGCCTCGATGAGCGCACCGCGGACGCGGCCGTGCTCGGGGCTGCCCGGCTCGAGCCCCTTGAGCTCGCCGAAGAGCACCTGCGTCAGGGCCCTGGTGTCGGCTCCCCTGCTGCTCGGGGTGCTGGGGGCGGGGCTG
Source organism: Streptomyces sp. NPDC055189 (assembly GCF_053606765.1). Classification (NCBI taxonomy): domain Bacteria; kingdom Bacillati; phylum Actinomycetota; class Actinomycetes; order Kitasatosporales; family Streptomycetaceae; genus Streptomyces; species Streptomyces sp. NPDC055189. The sequence continues at coordinate 47,150 of NZ_JBSGSG010000017.1, read as the reverse complement.
GTGGCGGCCGGGAGGCTGGGCGCGCTCGGGGCGCCGGGGCTGCCCGCCTGCGGGGTCACGGGTGGTGCTTCGGGCGCAGTACTGGCCGGCACGGTCAACGCCACCCCTTCTCGGTCAAGCGCAATCAAGTCCTGTCGAGCTCAGTCAAGATCAGCCGACCCTGGTCAACTCATCCGTCAAAAGCGGTCATAGCATCACAAGACATGTGCACTGTGTGCAAGCACCCGATAACTACGTGTTGAGGGGCAAGTTGTGCCATAAGACGCAGAAAAGCCCCTCACCGTTCCGGTGAGGGGCCGCTGTGTGCGGGGCTGTACGGGCTGCGCGGGGGCTCTGCGGCCGGGTGGCTCAGAACTCGTAGTCCGCGATCACCCACGTGGCGAACTCGCGCCACAGGGCGACGCCCGCCTGGTGGGCGGGGTGCTCGATGTACCGCTTCAGCGCATCGGTGTCCTCGACCGCCGAGTTGATGGCGAAGTCGTACGCGATGGGCCGGTCGGTGATGTTCCAGTCGCACTCCCAGAACGCCAGGTCCGGGATCTGCTCGCCGAGCGCGCGGAAGGCCTTGACGCCCTCGACGACGCGCGGCTCGTCGCGCTGAACACCGTCGTTGAGCTTGAAGAGGACCAGATGGCGGATCATGCGCACTCCAGAGAAGCGGGGAGAGGAGGAAGGCGGCGGGACGAGCCGCTCAGTCCTTGCCTCCGTTGGCGACCCACGTCATGAAATCGCCGATGCTCCGAGCGGCATCCGAAACCGCTTCGAAGCCTATCTGCACATAGTCCGCGGCCTTGGCCGGGTCAGTGATGATCACGTAGAGCATGAAGACGACGAGCGCGAAGAGCCCGATTTTCTTCCACTGCACCGCCATGCTTCCGGCCTCCCCTTACCCGCTGCGCTCTGTGACCCCTGTGACGGGCGTGAGTCTAACCCGGTACGTGCTCACCGAACCTTTAAGGACCAACGGCCCGGCAGCAGAGGCCCTTTGCCGGGCCGTTCCCGGTTGCGCGGGCGGCAGGATTGGTGATGTGCCCCAGCGGATCTGGCAGGAATCCGCGGGCAAGGGACTGGCCCCACTGCGGGGCCACGCGCCGTCTGCTTCCCCCGAAGGACGGCGTTGGCTTGAGGGTTCCAGTCCTCATCGGGGGGAGCGGCTTGTCCCCCCGATGCCGCTTCCCCCGACCTATCGGGTCAGAGCCCCGGTGCCTTCGCGGCGCCGGGGCTCTGTCGTGTTCCGTGGCGGCGGAGAACGACGAAGGCCCCGTCCTCGCGGACGGGGCCTTCGTTTCAAGAGCGGTAGCGGTGGGATTTGAACCCACGGTGAGTTTCCCCACACTCGCTTTCGAGGCGAGCTCCTTCGGCCGCTCGGACACGCTACCGAGAGGAACTCTAGCCCAAAGAGGGCCGTGGTCAGAAATCCGTTTGGCCGACGGGGTCCGGGCGCCCGCCGTGAAGCGGCTCGGCGCCCGTGCAGGAGCCGCTCAGCGCCCCCGGAAGAAGCGGGTGAGCAGCTCCGCGGTCTCCTGCGCGAGGACGCCCTGGATCACCTCGGGGCGGTGATTGAGCCTTCTGTCGCGTACGACGTCCCAGACGGAGCCCGCGGCGCCCGCCTTCTCGTCACGTGCTCCGTAGACGACCCGGTCGATCCGGGACTGGACGAGCGCGCCCGCGCACATCGTGCACGGCTCCAGGGTCACCACCAGCGTGCAGCCGGTCAGCCGCCACTCGCCGAGCGCTGCGGCGGCCCTGCGGACGGCAAGCACCTCCGCGTGCGCCGTCGGGTCGCCGGTCGCCTCGCGTTCGTTGTGGCCCGCCGCGAGCACCGTCGTGCCGTCCGGGGACAGCACGACGGCGCCGACGGGCACATCGCCGCCCCGGACGGCCAGTTCGGCCTCGGCCAGGGCGAGCCGCATGGGCGCCCGCCAGCGATCGCGTACGGGATCGGGCTCGGATTCGGTTGGGGGGGCGGGGGCGTTCCGGTCGGTCACACCGGGAACCTATCGGTCCCCGCGCGTGACGACAGGCCCTACCGGACGGTCTCGAGCACCTCCGCCGCCCCGAGGATCTCGGCGATGTCGCTGAGGGCGTCGCCGGGCTCCAGGCCGAGCAGCTCCTTCTCGGGCACGCCGAGGTCGGTCAGGAGCTCCGGGTCGCCGAGGGGGCCCGCGGGCACCGCGTCGTCCGCGGCGTCCCCCGTGTCGTCGTCGGCGGCGGAATCGGGGGCGGCGTCGGATTCGGCCGGTTCGCCGTCCTCCGTGCCGTCCAGGTCGAGGGCGTCCAGGTCGACACCCGGGTCGTCGCCCGGCTCACGGCCGAGCATCTCGTCGGTGAGCAGGATCTCGCCGTACGAACTCCGGGCGGCCGCGGCCGCGTCCGAGACGTAGATACGAGGGTCCTCCTCACCGTCGACACGGACGACGCCGAACCAGGCGTCCTCCTGTTCGATGAAAACGAGGACGGTGTCGTCCTCAGCGCTGCCGGCCGTGGCCTCACGGGCCAGGTCGGTCAGATCCGACAGGCTCTCCACATCGTCGAGCTCCGTGTCGCTCGCTTCCCACCCGTCTTCGGTGCGCGCGAGCAGTGCGGCGAAGTACACCGTGACTCTCCCACTGGTCATAGACAGTGCCGGTTGACGGTTCGGGTGTCCCCCCGGCGAGTTCGGGGAGCGGGGGAATTGCTGTTCCAAGCCCCGCCCACTCGGAATCGTGGCAGAAACCACGGCCCGAGGAGAGGTCTTCCGCCCGCTGTGTCCGCGTCGCTTTGCACGGACACCTCCCCGACGCCTGCGTGAGAGGTGGCCGCTACCAGCGGAACGTGCGCATACGCATCTGCTGACGCATGCGTGCCGCTCGGGCGCGGCGCGGCTTCACACGGTCGCGGAGTTCGAGCGCCTCGGCCCTCTCGTGCAGGAACTGGGCGCGTCGGCGCCGGCGCTCGGCTTCGGTCTCGCGGTCCGTCTCCCGGCCGCCCGGCTCTCTGTCGGGCATGGGAATCACCACCCCAGGTCGTACGTCCACTTTCCCCCGAACGGCGGGTTTGATGCGAGCGCGGGGTGTTCGGGAGGGCCCGGGGCGGGGCGGGAGCGGCCGGTCACGGGGGGAGTCCGGGGGGTTCCCGGCGCGGTTACTGTTGAAGACATGCGGATCCACGTCGTCGACCACCCGCTGGTGGCGCACAAACTCACCACTCTGCGCGACAAGCGCACCGACTCCCCTACCTTCCGGCGCCTCGCCGACGAGCTGGTCACCCTGCTCGCGTACGAGGCCACCCGGGACGTGCGCACGGAGCAGGTCGACATCGAGACCCCGGTCACCCCGACGACCGGCGTCAAGCTGTCCCACCCGCGCCCCCTCGTCGTGCCGATCCTGCGCGCCGGGCTCGGCATGCTGGACGGCATGGTGCGGCTCCTGCCGACCGCCGAGGTGGGCTTCCTCGGGATGATCCGCGACGAGGAGACGCTCCAGGCGTCGACGTACGCGACCCGCATGCCCGAGGACCTCTCCGGCCGCCAGGTGTACGTCCTCGACCCGATGCTGGCCACCGGCGGCACGCTCGTCGCGGCCATCCAGGAACTGATCAAGCGCGGCGCGGACGACGTCACCGCCGTGGTGCTGCTCGCCGCCCCCGAGGGCGTCGAGGTCATGGAGCGCGAGCTCGCGGGCACGCCGGTGACGGTCGTGACGGCTTCGGTCGACGAGCGGCTCAACGAGAACGGCTACATCGTGCCGGGCCTCGGCGACGCGGGCGACCGGATGTACGGGACCGCGGAGTAGGGCAGAGGGAAGGCTCAGCAGTCCTTCTGGCCGTTGGACGGCGAGGGCGTCGGCTTGGGTTTGGCGAGTACCGCCAGAGCCTTGTCGGCGTCCTCTTTCTTTGCCAGGTCCTTGAACTTCGTGCCCAGGATGAGGTCCACCTCGCCGCCCTTGCGGGCGTCCGTGCGGCTCTCGGCGCCCGCGAGCTGCGTGCCGAGCACCGGCAGCGCGGTCTCCGTGGCGGACTTGGGGCCGAGCAGTATCCCGGTGCCCTTGACCTTCTTGTCGTACTCCTTGGGGGCGTTGTCCACCTTGCCGACGGTGAAGCCGCGCTTCTTGAGCTCGGCCGCGACGTCCTTGGCGAGGCCCCCGCGGGGCGTGGCGTTGAAGACGTTGACCTTGACCTCGCCCGGCTTGGGGAGGGCCTTGGGAGCGGCCGGCTTCGCCGAGGGGCCGGAGCCGGACTGCTTGGCCGCGCAGTCGCCGCGCGAGCTCGCCGCCGTGGCCTTGTCGCCGCCCGTGAAGACGTCGATGAGCTGCAGGGTTCCCCAGCCGATCAGGCCTACCGCGACGACGGATGCGACCACCGCGAGCACGAGCCGGCGGCGGCCACGGTTGCGGCGCATACGGGGATATTTGGATCCCGTGATGCGGTACTTGCCGCCCATGCCGGGGGGAGTGAGCATGCTCATGGGCGCAGCGTAGTGCGACGACGCCGTGATGCCTACTAAATGATCATTGACTCGGGCTCAGTCCAACCCAAAAGGGCCAATGAAGGCGTGGGTGTCCGGCGCTGCCGCTGACGTCAGCGGGTCAGCCCAGTTCGAGGACGCGGGCGTGCAGCACCTGGCGCTGCTGGAGCGCCGCGCGGACCGCGCGGTGCAGTCCGTCTTCGAGGTAGAGGTCGCCCTGCCACTTCACCACGTGCGCGAAGAGGTCGCCGTAGAACGTCGAGTCCTCCGCGAGGAGCGTCTCTAGGTCCAGCTGGCCCTTGGTCGTCACGAGCTGATCGAGGCGGACCGGGCGCGGCGCGACGTCCGCCCACTGCCGGGTGCTTTCCCGGCCGTGGTCGGGGTACGGCCGGCCGTTTCCGATGCGCTTGAAGATCACACGGAAAGCCTACCGGGCAAGGCTCTCCGGGCGCAGCCATGGCGACGGAGTGCGAGTCTGGGAAATGACGCCGTAAATGAGGGCATTTCGGAAAGACCCGAGCCGGGAACAGGGGCAGAAGTGAGCGACGACCGGCCGATGCCGTCCACGACGGAGGGTGCGAACCCCTCTAACGAGTCAACGTCCGGCACGGGGCTGACGGCCGGAGGGGACGGTTCCGGTGAGGTGGGAGTGAGTGGCGGAGGCGCGGCTCTGCCGCAGGGGGCCATGGAGATCGTCTCCGGGTACGCCTTTGACGGGCCCGCGCTCGATCTCGGCGCGCTCCTGTGGGACGGGCAGTGCCTGCCCGAAGCCCAGATCCGCATCCCCCTCGCCATGCTCAACCGGCACGGGCTCGTGGCCGGGGCGACCGGCACGGGCAAGACGAAGACCCTCCAGCTCATCGCCGAGCAGTTGGCCGCGCAGGGCGTGCCGGTGTTCCTCGCCGACATCAAGGGGGACGTCTCCGGGATCTCGGCGCCGGGAGAGGACGGCGAGAAGGTCGCCGAGCGGGCGCGTGAGGTCGGGCAGACGTGGGAGGCGACGGGCTTTCCCAGTGAGTTCTACGCGCTGGGCGGGATCGGGACCGGGATTCCGGTGCGGGCCACGATCACGAGCTTCGGTCCCGTACTGCTCTCGAAGGTGCTCCAGCTCAACCAGACCCAGGAGCAGTCGCTCGGCCTGATCTTTCATTACGCCGACCAAAAAGGGCTGGAACTGGTCGACCTGAAGGACCTGCGGGCCGTGGTGACGTTCCTGACGTCGGACGAGGGAAAGCCCGAGCTCAAGGGGATCGGCGGGCTCTCCACGGTCACCGCGGGCGTCATCCTGCGGGCGCTCACCGCCTTCGAGGCGCAGGGCATGGGGGACTTCTTCGGGGAGCCGGAGTTCGACACGAGCGAGTTCCTGCGGGCCGCGCCGGACGGCCGGGGCCTGGTGTCGGTGCTCGAACTGCCCGCCGTGCAGGACAAGCCGCAGCTCTTCTCTACGTTCCTGATGTGGCTCCTCGCCGATCTCTACAACGACCTGCCCGAGGTGGGCGACGTGGAGAAGCCGAAGCTCGTCTTCTTCTTCGACGAGGCGCATCTGCTCTTCAGCGGGGCGTCGAAGGCGTTCCTGGAATCGATCACGCAGACCGTGCGGCTCATCCGCTCGAAGGGCATCGGCGTCTTCTTCGTGACGCAGACGCCGAAGGACGTACCGGCTGATGTGCTCGCCCAGCTGGGCAACCGGGTCCAGCACGCGCTGCGGGCCTTCACCCCGGACGACGAGAAGGCGCTGAAAGCGACCGTACGGACCTTCCCGCATTCGGCGTACGACCTGGCGGAGCAGCTGACGGCGATCGGTACGGGCGAGGCGGTGATCACCGTGCTGAGCGAGAAGGGCGCGCCCACGCCGGTGGCCGTCACGCGGCTGCGGGCACCGGAGTCGCTGATGGGTCCGGTGGAGGCCGGGGCGCTCGACGGGGCGGTGAAGGGGTCGCTGCTGTACGGCCGTTACGCGGAGGCCGTGGACCGCGAGTCGGCGTACGAGAAGCTGACGGCGCGGCAGGCGGAGGCGGAAGCGGCTGTTGCGGCGCCCGCGGAGGCTCAGAAGCCCGCGGGCAAGGAAGAGGCGCGGGGCTCCGTGGTGGACCAGGTGGTCGGGAGCGGGATCTTCAAGTCCCTCGCGCGGTCGCTGGGTACGCAGCTCGGGCGGGAGATCTCGCGGTCGGTGTTCGGAACGGCCCGGCGCAGACGCTGAGGCCGACGGGCGTCCGCGTCTGCGCCGGCAGGGGTCAGCGGTCGGCCTGGCCGGGCTTCTCCTGGTGGTGGTCCTCCTCGTCCTCGGTCTGCGCCTTGACGGGGGCGGGAGCGGGGCTGGGCGCGTTGCGCACGGCTTCGGCGCGCAGGAGGGCGTGCAGGGCCGCGTACGGGTCGATGGGCATGAGTGTCTGTCCTCGGTTCGCTGCTGCTCGATGGGGGGTGGCGGTCAGTCCGGGCGGGACTGTCAGCAGCGCAGGACGACGGAGCGCGGGGCGGGGAGGTGCGTGCGGCTACGGGCGGGGCGGGGGCGGCTGCGGCGTGCGGCGCGGGGGCGGCGTACGGCCGGGGTGGCGTGGGGGACGGGGCGCTTGGTGGGTACGCGGAGTGCGCTGTCGGCGGTGTCCTGATGGGCCTCGCCGCTCGGCTCGGTGGATACGGCCGCGGGGGGCGGGGCGGGGGCGGCTTCGGCGGGGGCCGCGGGGGCGAGGACGGTACCCAGGAGCGCCAGCAGGATGAGGGCAGCTCGCAGCCACGCGGGTCGGGGCGACGCGGCGCGGCTCATGAGAAACCATGTCCCCCGACGGGACCCGCTTGGTGTTGCCTCGCACCGAGATTGGCCCAGTTGGCCTAGGAATGCCTCCCACCGCCACTCCTGCCCCCGCGTCCACCCCGGTCCTCACTTCCACCCCTGCCTCTGCCCCCGCGTCCACCCCGGCCCTCACTTCCACCCCTGCCTCTGCCCCCACCCCCACCCCCCCTGCCCTCGCCCCTGACCCCGCCCCCGTCGCCGCTGGGTTCGTTCAGGCATGGATGCGGGGTGAACGGGTGGGTGGGTGGGAAAGGCTTGTTCGGGGTGTTGGCGCCCGGCAGGAATTACTTGGGGGCGGACTTGGCCGCGGCTTTGAGCTGCTGCTTATGGGCGCGGACCCGCTGAAGAGACTCGGGCCCAGTGATGTCCGCGACCGAGCGATACGCGTCGGCCTCGCCGTACGCCCCCGCGGCCTCCCGCCAACCGGCAGGCCGTACGCCAAGCTGCTTGCCGAGCAGGGCCAGGAAGATCTGGGACTTCTGCTTGCCGAAGCCCGGCAGGTCGCCCAGGCGCTTCAAAAGATCCTTGCCGGAGGCGGCCCCCTCCCACAGGGCGGCGGGGTCACCGTCGTAGTGCTCCACCAGGTACCCGCACAGCTGCTGGATCCGCTTGGCCATCGACGCCGGATAGCGGTGCACCGCGGGTTTGGCCGAGAGCAGCGCGGCGAACTCCTCGGGGTCGTACGCCGCGATCTCGTGCGCGTCGAGATCGTCCGCGTTCAGCCGCCGCGCGATCGTGTGCGGGCCCGCGAACGCCCACTCCATCGGTACCTGCTGGTCGAGCAGCATCCCGACGAGCGCGGCCAGCGGGCTGCGGCCGAGGAGCTCGTCGGCTTCCGGCTGCTGTGCCAGGTGCAGGGTGACGTCCATGGGGCGATCTTCCCCCGCGGGGCGGGGCCGCGCACGGCAGGGGTCGTGCGTACGGCAGGAAGACCGCACGCACGACAGTGGCCCGCCGCCGTACGGCTACTGGATCTCCACGGGCCCGTCGCTCCTGGCACCGTCCGCCTGCCCGCGGTTGCCCGGCGCACCCAGGTACCGCTTGAGGTCCGCGGGCTTCCCCTCGCCCTGCCCCGCGGGCGTACCGAGGTTGTTGCGTACCGAGTCCAGGATCGTCAGACCCTGCCCGACGAGCCCGGCCGCGATCTCGCCGAGCCCGTCCGCGCCGTTCAGCACGTTGACGTTGGCACCGGAGAGGCCGGTCGCCGCCTCCTTCACGATCAGCGGCAGCTGGTCGATCAGCATCCGGTCGAGCGCGACACGGTCGTACGACGCCGCCGCCTCCGCCTGGATCTTCATCCGCTCGGCCTCGGCGAGGGCGAGGACCCGGATGCGCTCGGCGTCCGCCTCGGCGGGCTTGACCACCTCGGCGACCAGCTGCTGCTGGCGCAACTGGGCCGCACGCTCGGCCAGTTCGGTGCGAGCGTCGAGCACCTCCTGCTGCGCGTGCGCCTCCGCGAGCGGCCCCGCCTGGGCGGCCTTGGCCTGGGCCTGCTCGACCTCGGCGGAGTACTGGGCCTTCACGATGGCGGTCTGCCGCGCGTACTCCGCCTGGTTCCGCGCCGCCTCCTGCTCGGCCTCGGCGGCGGCCTGCGTCGCCTGCGCCTGGGCGATCTGCGCCTGGCGCTGGATGGCTGCCTTGTGCGGGGCGGACATGGCGTCGATGTAGCCCGTGTCGCCGTCGTCGATCGACTGGATCTGCAGCGAGTCCACGTGCAGGCCGATCTTCGCCATCTCGGACTTCGAGGTGTCCAGGACCTCGGTGGCGAGCTTCTGGCGCTCGGTGACGATCTCCTCGACGGTCATCGAGCCGATGATGGACCGCAGATGACCGGCGAAGATGCGGCCGGTCAGGACGGACATCTGGTCCTGGTCGGAGAGGAAGCGCTGGCCGGCGTTGACGATGCTCTCCGTGTCGTTGCCGACCTTGAAGGCGATCACGGCCCGCACCTTCAGGGCGATGCCCTGCCGGGTCACGCAGTGCTCGACGACTTCCGCCTCGCACATGGACAGCGTGAGGAAGCGGGTCTTGCGGAAGACGGGCAGCACGAACTTGCCGTGCCCCGTCACCACGCGGAACGGGGCGCCTCCGAGGCCTCGCCTGCCACCGGAGATCAGCATCGCCTCGTCAGGGGCGGGAACGCGGTAACCGAACATCGATCGACTCCTCAACCGGCGTCGCCGGCAGCGTCGCCGGCCAACGCGTCCAACGGGTCCGCCCACTTGATGACATCGACCTGACGGCTGCCGCGCGACTCGATCACGAGCACGGCGGCGCCGTACGGCAGCGGCTCGTCGGACCAGGCGAGAAATGTCTCGGAACCCCCTCGGATCCGCACCAGGACCTCTCCGGGCCCCGCGGATCCGCGCGTACCGATGACGAGTTCACCGGTACAGCCGATCACAGCCTCATCCGGCGCCATTGGCGGCCGCCTCCCCCATGTCATGCAGGCTCTGTCTGAAACCTGACCATAGCGTCAGGAGCGCGGGAAAGGCCTCTGCGTGCGGGGGAGGATGGAGGGATGAGTCAAGCCACGGCCGTCCGCGTACGCCCCCGCACCGACCCCGACCTTCCCGCCTGCGTGGAAGCGCTCGCCCAAGTGCACGAGGCCGACGGCTATCCCACCAACTGGCCCGATGATCCCGCCGGTTGGCTGACCGGGGGATCGCTCGTCGGCGTATGGGTCGCCGAACTCGACGGGCGGGTGACCGGGCACGTGGCGCTCTGCCGCAGCGGCGCGGACGATGTGGCGCCCGTGCTGTGGAGCAGGCGCGAGGGCGTGCCGGTCGACGGGACCGCCGTGGTCAGCCGCCTGTTCGTCGCGCCGGGCGCCCGCGGGCACGGGCTCGGGGCGCGGCTCCTCGCGCGGGTCGCGGCCGAGGCCGGGGACCTTGGGCTGCAGCCGGTCCTGGACGTCGTCGAGTCCGACACTTCGGCGACCGCGCTCTACGAACGTACGGGCTGGCGGTTCCTCGGCACGGGCGAGCAGCACTGGAGCCCGCTCCAGACGGTCACCGTGCGGTGTTACGCGGCTCCGGAGCCCGAGTCGGGGCCGGAACCGGTCGCGCCGGTCTGAGCCGCCGCGTCCCGCAGCGCGTCGAGCAGACCCCGCACCGCCGGGCGGTCGGGCGCGGGACCCCGCACCGCCGCGTAGACCGACCGGACCGGCACCGGGTTGCGGACCTCACGGACGACGACGCCGGAGTGCGGCGCGTCGAGGCCGAGTTCCGGTACGAGACTGACGCCGAGGCCCGCGGCGACGAACCCCTGCGCCGTGGCGTAGTCCCCGCTCTCCACCACGAAGTCCGGGCTGAAACCGGCGGCGCCGCACGCCTCCAGGATGGGGTCAAGACAGGGGCCGGGCGACTCGCTGGCCACCCACGGCTCGTCGGCCAGGTCCGTCATGTCGAGCAGCCGCCTGGCCGCGAGCGGATGCCCCGCGGGAAGCACCGCGTGGTACCGGTCGTCCAGGAGGTGCTCGAAGCGGACGCCGTCCACGCCCAGTTGGCCCTGCGGCCTGACCACGAGCGCGAGATCCGCCTGCCGGTCCCGTACCTGCGGCAGCGGATCGTCGGGGTCGGCAAGCTTCAACTCGACCTGTACGCCGGGCTGTGCGCGCCGCAGCGCGGCGAGCGCCGGGGCGACGAGCCTCGCCCCGGACGTGGTGAAGTACCGCATCGAGACCCGGCCCGTCCGCCCGGCCCGCAGCCCGGCGAGCGCGGTCTCCGCCTCGGCGAGCTGCCTGCCGATCGTGACCGCGTACTCGGTGAGCAGCCGCCCGGCGTCCGTCGGCCGCACCCCGCGCCCGGTGCGCTCGAGGAGCGCGATGCCCGCCTCTTTCTCCAGGGCCGCCATCTGCTGGCTCACCGCGGAGGGCGTGTACCCGAGGTTCCGCGCGGCGGCGGTCACGGAGCCGCTGGTGACCACCGCCCGGAGGACTTGCATGCGCCGCGTATCAAGCATGCAGTCCAGCTTAACTACGCCCTGGAATCGTTACGTACGACTAACGGCGGGCCGCCCGGGCGACGGCCGCCCCGAAGGCGGCCATACCCCGCGCGTTGGGGTGCAGCGGCGCCGCGACGCTGGTGGGCACCAGACCCTCGATGTAGCGCTCGGACGGTGCGGCGCAGGTGTCGTGACCGGCGCTGACGGCTGCGGTGTCGACGTAGGTGGCGTGGTGGGCCCTGCTCTGCCGCGCGAGCACGCCGTTGAGCTGGTTCACGCGCGCCTGGAGGTAGTTGCCGTCCTTGTCCCAGATGGGCTGGGTGGGCCAGCAGCCGTCCTCGCGGATGTAGGTGGCGTACCCCGCCACGACGATCCGCGCGTTCGGTGCCCGGCGGTGCACCTCGTCGAGCGCCTTGCCGAAGGTGGCGCTCCAGGCGTCGATGGCCTTCGCGGTGGGGTCGCCCTTGCTCGCGGCGGTGTCGGCACAGGAGATGCCCGTGGGCTTCGGCAGGAGATTGACGCAGCCGAGGGCCGTCGCGACGAGGCTGACGTCGTTGCCGCCGATGGTCACGGTCACCAGGTCGGTGCTCGGCTTGAGCGCCTCGTACTGGGGCGGGAGCAGGCCGAACTGGCGGCCGGAGAAGTCGCTCACCTTCGCGCCCGAGCAGCTGACGTCGGTGAGCCGCGCGCCGAGCGCCTCGGCGGCGACGGCCGGGTAGTTGCGGGCGGAGCGCAGACAGGACAGCTGGTTCTGGTCGGGGATGAGGGGCCCGGCGGCGAACGAGTCACCGATGGCGACGTATTCGAGTGGCTCGTCGGCCTTCGAGGGTGCGGTGGTCTTCGAGGGCGCGGCGCCGGCCGGAGTTGCTCCGAAGGCGACGCAGGCGGACAGGGCGGCGGCCATGACTGCGGTGGTGGTGCGGGCGCGTGTGGGGCGCACGGGCTCTCCTGGGTGGGGTGCGGGGAAGCGCGGGGGTGTACCGGCGGTAACGGACGCCCTTATGATCCGGGCCATCCCGGCCCCTGTGTTGTGGGCGCGCGACCAGACTTTCCGAGGGGTCAGTTGTGACCGGTGACAAAAGCGTGGGCCGCTTCCTCATCGCCGACGTACCGGGCCTCGCCGCGAGGGTCACCCGGCGCATCGCGGACGACCTGCCGGTCTACGGACGGCTGCCCGCCGAGGAACTGCACGGCGACGTACGGACCATCGTCGGCATGACCATCCGCGCCTTTGCCGAAGTGCTGCGCACGGAACGCATGCCGCCCCCGGAGTTCCTGGAGAAGGTGCGCGTCTCGGCGGCCCGGCGAGCGGAGGAACGCCTCCCCGTGGAGGCCGTCGTCAGCGCCTATCACTACGGGGCCCGCATCTGCGTCGAGGAGGTGACGGCGACGGCCGAACCGTACGAACTGATCGAGGCCCACCGGCTCCTGCTCGATTGCCTGCGCGAGATCACGGCCGCCGTCACCGCGGGATACGTGGAGGAGAGCCAGTCACTGATCGGCGAACGCGACGCGGCCCGGCACACCGTCCTGTCCGCCCTGCTCGACGGCGGAGGCGCGCAACTGGGCGGCGGAGGCGCTCAACTCGACGGCGCAGGAGCGCAACTGGACTCCGCGCACCTGGGGATACGCCTCCCGCCCTGCTATCTGGCGCTCGCCTTCACCATCGGCCGCCACCCCGACGAGGACCGCGAGGACGTCGACGCCACCGTGGCATCCCGGCGCAAGATCAGACGCCTGCGTACGGAACTCGACCGCGCCCTCGGCCACCCCGTCCTCTCCCGCCTGTCCGCCGACGAGGGCCTCGCGCTCATCCCGTCCGACACGGCACCGGACCGGGCGCCGGACGCCGAGCGGGCCCGCCTGGAGCGGCTGACGGCATCCCTCATCACCGTCAGCGGAGTGCCCCTGACCGCGGGCGTCGCCGCGAGCACGCCTGCCGACGTCCCGCAGGCGGTCCGCCTGGCCACCGAGCTGCGCGACACGGCGACGGGCACGGGACGGCCGCCGGGCGTCTACCCCCTGACGTCGCTGCTCCTCGACTACCAGCTCACCCGAGCGAGCCCCGCCCGCGCCCACCTGGCCGCGCTGCTCTCCCCGTTGGCGGAGGGGCCGGACCTGCCGGCCACGCTGCGCACGTACTTCGCGTCGAACCTGGACCGCCGCGAAACAGCCTCCCGCCTGCACGTACACCCCAACACGGTCGACTACCGGCTGCGCCGCATCGCCGCCCTGACGGGCCTGGACCTCACCGCCCACACGGACCTGCTCACGCTGCGGGCGGCGCTGACGGCGTACGACGCGGCGGGAAAGGCTTAACGGCGATGGGCAGCGCGGCATCGATCCGGAAGCCGCCGTCACCGGTGGGCCCGGACTCGATGGTGCCTCCGGCCAGGCGGACCCGCTCCGTCAGACCGATGAGCCCGTGTCCACCGCTGGGCAGCAGCGGCGCACCGTCGGCAGCCGCTTCCGCGGGCCCCTCGGACGGGCCGTTGACGATCCGCACCCGCACGGTTCGCGGGTCGAACGCGAGATGAATCCGCGTCGTGGCACCGGGCGCATGCTTGTGCACGTTGGTCAGAGCCTCCTGTACGACGCGGTGCGCGGCACGCTCGACCGGCTCCGCCAGCGGCTGCGGCTCGCCCTCGACGAGCACGGTGACGGGCAGCCCGGCGGCCCGGGAGCCGTCGGCAAGCTCGGTGATCCTGTCGACGGTCGTGCCGGGCACGGGCCGCTGCTCGCCCGACGCACCGTCCGACTCCTCCTCCGCGGCGTCGGCCCCGGCGTCCGGGCTGTTCCTGAGCAGCCCCAGCATCTCGCGGAGCTCGGTGAGCGCCCGCCGCCCGGCGGTCCGGATGATCTCCGCGGTCTCGCCCGTCACCTGCGGGTCGTGGGCGACGGCACTGAGCGCGTTGGCGTGCACGACGATCAGGCTGACCTGGTGGGAGACCACGTCGTGCATCTCGCCCGCGATACGCCGGCGCTCCTCCTCCCGCGCTGCTTCGGCGACGAGCCGCTGTTCCCGCTCGGCGCGCTCCGCCCGTTCGACGAGACCGGCGACGACGGCCCGCCGCTGGCCCATGTAGAGCCCGAGGAGCAGCGGTACCAGGCAGGAGAGGACGAAGTTCACCGAGAACCAGAGCACCAGCGTCCGGAAGCTGGTCCACGCCGCCGCGTCCCGGGGCGCGAGCACCACGAGGCCGATACCCGCGGAGGCCCAGGCGGCCCGGCGGCTGTGCGGCCCGCGGTAGGCGCCCACCGCGTAGTAGGCGAGGGGCGTCACGAAGGGCGAGATCTGGAGGACCTTGGCGAGCAGCCCGGCGGCGAGTACGAGTTCGGGGGCCCGGCGCCGCACGAGCAGCGGCAGCGGGCTCACCGCGGCGAGCAGCAGGTTCACCCACTGGGCGGCCGGGCCTATGTAGGGGTTCTGGATATTGCTGATCAGCGCGGGCACCAGCGCGACAACCACGAGGATCACGTCCGCGGCGCGCGGCGAAAGGCCGGGCGAGCTCGGTACGGGCGGAGTCCGGAGTCTCTGTGCCATACCGCCGTCGCCGGAGGGCAGGAGCGCCCAGTTGCTGACCGTGTTCCGGAAGTGGCGGGTGCGACTGGTGGTACTCACCCGGCGAGGATAGGAGCCGGTGCCGTCCGCGCACCAACGACGAAGGCCCCCGCTGCGAGCAGCGGGGGCCTTCGTCGTATTGCCCGGTGAGAGCAATGGCGGAGGATACGAGATTCGAACTCGTGAGGGGTTGCCCCCAACACGCTTTCCAAGCGTGCGCCCTAGGCCACTAGGCGAATCCTCCGCCGCAAACAATACAAGACGTTGGGGAGTGCTCGCGAACACGATCCGCTGCGGACGCCAAGATCGTCCTTCGCTCTTCCGGGGGCGGGGATCGAGGTCGGGTCCGGCGTCGCTTCCGGCCCCCGGGATCGGCTAGGGTGGGGCTCAGCCCCTCACGTGGCGCTATCTGACTGAACTCCCCCAGGGCCGGAAGGCAGCAAGGGTAGGTTGGCTCTGGCGGGTGCGTGGGGGGCGCTTTGCGTTGGGGCGGTCCAGGTTGTCAGTGGTCGCCATTAACCTCGTATGCGTGTCGTCTCTCGCGTTGTACCGCCGCTATCGCCCGGAGTCGTTCGCCGAGGTCATCGGGCAGGAGCATGTAACCGACCCGTTGCAGCAGGCGCTGCGCAACAACCGGGTCAATCACGCCTACCTGTTCAGTGGTCCGCGCGGCTGCGGCAAGACGACCAGCGCGCGCATCCTGGCCCGCTGTCTCAACTGTGAGCAAGGTCCCACTCCCACGCCCTGCGGCGAGTGCCAGTCCTGCCAGGACCTGGCGAGGAACGGCCCCGGTTCGATCGACGTCATCGAGATCGACGCGGCTTCGCACGGTGGCGTGGACGACGCCCGTGACCTGCGCGAGAAGGCCTTCTTCGGCCCGGCGAGCAGTCGGTACAAGATCTACATCATCGACGAGGCCCACATGGTCACCCCGGCGGGCTTCAACGCCCTCCTGAAGGTGGTCGAGGAGCCGCCGGAGCACCTCAAGTTCATCTTCGCGACGACGGAGCCCGAGAAGGTCATCGGGACGATCCGCTCGCGTACGCACCACTATCCCTTCCGCCTCGTGCCGCCCGGGACGCTTCGGCAGTATCTGGCCGACGTGTGCGGCCGGGAGCAGATGACCGTCGAGGAGGGTGTGTTCCCGCTGGTCGTGCGGGCCGGCGCCGGGTCCGTGCGTGACTCCATGTCCGTCATGGACCAGCTCCTCGCCTCCGCGGCGACGGACGGTGTGACGTATGCCATGGCGACGTCCCTTCTGGGTTACACGGACGGGTCGCTGCTCGACTCCGTGGTGGAGGCCTTCGCGTCGGGGGACGGGGCGGCTGCCTTCGAGATCGTGGACAGCGTCATCGAGGGTGGGAACGACCCGCGGCGCTTCGTCGCCGACCTCCTTGAGCGGCTGCGGGATCTGGTGATCCTTGCGGCGGTTCCGGACGCGGCCGAGAAGGGGCTCATCGACGCCCCGTCGGACGTCGTGGAGCGGATGCAGGCGCAGGCGGGCGTCTTCGGCGGCGCCGAGCTCAGCCGCGCGGCCGACCTCGTGAACGAAGGCCTCATGGAGATGCGGGGCGCGACTTCGCCCCGGCTGCAGCTGGAGCTGATCTGCGCGCGCGTGCTGCTTCCGGCGGCGTACGACGACGAGCGCTCGCTCATGGCCCGCCTCGACCGGCTGGAGCGTGGCGGGAACTTCATGGCGGGCGGCCAGGGCGGCGGCCCCGCGATGGCGTACGCGCCGGGCCCCGAGGCTCATGCGGGTGCGCGGCAGCCCGGGGCGGCCGTACCGCCGCCGGGTCCTGCCGAGCCGCAGGTCGCGCCGGGCGGCGGGGCCGCAGCGGCGCGGGCGGCTGTGCGGGGCGGGGGGCAGGGGGCTGCTCCGGCCTCTCAGGAGCCCGCTTCTCCGGCTGTTCCGCAGGCCGCCCCGCAGGCTGCTCCGCCTGTGGAGGCGGCACCACCGGCGCAGGCTGCTCCGGCTCCCGCTCCGTCTCCGACCCCGGCCCCGGCTGCCGCGCTGTCGCCGTCCGGTGAGCGGCGTCCCGGTGGGTGGCCCACGGCTTCGGCGCCGGGCAGCGGCCCGGCGAAGGCCCCTGCCCCTGCCGCTGCCACCCCGCCTCCGGAGGCTGCGGCCCCGCGCCCCGGCGGCTGGCCCACGGCCGCGGCAGCGGGTGGCGGTGCCTCCGCCCCGCAGCAGCCCGCGCAGGCGGCGCCCGCTCCGGCGGCATCCCCGGCACCGTCTCCGGCTCCGGCTCCGGCCGCTGCCCCGGCCCAGGCGGCTCCGGTGGGCGGACCCGATCCGCGTACGTTGTGGCCGAACATCCTCGACGCCGTGAAGGGCCGCCGCCGCTTCACCTGGATCCTGCTGAGCCAGAACGCCCAGGTGGCGGGCTTCGACGGGACGACACTGCAGATCGGCTTCGTCAACGCGGGAGCGCGGGACAACTTCGCGAGCAGCGGCAGCGAGGACGTGCTGCGGCAGGCGTTGTCGGAGCAGTTCGGGGTGCAGTGGAAGGTCGAGGCGATCGTCGACCCCTCGGGCGGCTCGGCGCCGCCGCCCGCCGCCGGCAACTTCGGGGGCGGCGCACAGGCTCCCTCGCGCCCGGCCCCGCAGCAGCAGTCGCAGCCGACCCCGCCGCCCGCCGCGAACAGGGCGCCGGCCCCGGCTCCCGCGCCCGCTCCGGAACGCCGCGCCCCGGAGCATGTCTCCGCGGAGGACGACATCCCGGCGGACGACGACCCCGACCTCGTCGAGTCGGCCCTGTCCGGCCACGACCTGATCGTCCGTGAACTGGGCGCGACGATCGTCGAGGAATACAACAACGAACCCTGACCGCCGGGCCAGGGCGGAGCCGCTCCGCCCCGCCCCGGTCGCGTCGCCGTCTGCGGGTCGTGCCCGCTCTGGCCCGCCGCTTCGCGGCGGATGCTCCCCGCCCACCCACCCGTTCACCCCGCAGCACCAACACGGGGCAATCGGGTGGGTGGGCGGGAAAGATCCGCCGCGGAGCGGCGGGCCAGTGTGGAGTCGTCCCGCAGACGAAGGCGCGGCAACCATCGCGCGGGGCGCGAGCCGGGCGCCCCTGGTGCGGGCCCAGTGTGGAAGCGGATGCGCGCAGCCGAGGAGTGCGGGTCAAGCGGCCGAGGCTGGAGGAACGTACAAGCGGCGAGGGCGCTGGAGCTGGGGCTCCTGTACGAACGCACTGGCCCGCGCCAGCTAGGCTGACGCCCGTGAAGGTCCTCGTCATCGGCAGTGGTGCCCGCGAACACGCCCTGTGCCGCTCTCTGTCCCTCGACCCCGACGTCTCCGCCCTGTACTGCGCCCCCGGCAACGCCGGCATCGCGGACGTGGCCGAGCTGCACCCGGTCGACGCCCTCGACGGCAGCGCGGTGGCCGCCCTCGCCACCACCCTCGGCGCAGGACTGGTGATCGTGGGCCCGGAGGCGCCCCTGGTCGCCGGAGTCGCCGACGCCGTACGCGAAGCCGGCATCCCCTGCTTCGGGCCCTCGGAAGAGGCCGCCCAGCTGGAGGGCTCCAAGGCCTTCGCCAAGGACGTGATGGCGGGCGCCCAGGTGCCCACCGCCCGCTCCTACGTCTGCACGACCGCGGAAGAGATCGACAAGGCCCTCGACGCCTTCGGAGCGCCGTACGTCGTCAAGGACGACGGCCTCGCCGCCGGCAAGGGCGTCGTCGTGACCGACGACATCGAGGCCGCCCGCGCCCACGCCCTGGCCTGCGACCGCGTGGTCATCGAGGAGTTCCTCGACGGCCCCGAGGTCTCCCTCTTCGCCATCACGGACGGCGTCACCGTCGTCCCGCTCCAGCCCGCGCAGGACTTCAAGCGCGCGCTCGACGGGGACGAAGGGCCGAACACCGGCGGCATGGGCGCGTACTCGCCCCTTCCGTGGGCCGACCCGAAGCTGGTCGACGAGGTCATGGAGAGCGTGCTCCAGCCCACCGTCGACGAGCTGCGGCGACGCGGCACCCCGTTCTCGGGGCTGCTGTACGCGGGCCTGGCCATCACCAGCCGCGGCGTCCGTGTCATCGAGTTCAACGCCCGCTTCGGCGACCCCGAGACGCAGGTCGTCCTCGCCCGCCTGAAGACCCCGCTCGCCGGAGTCCTGCTGGCCGCCGCGAACGGCACGCTCATCGACCTCCCGCCGCTGCGCTGGAGCGACGACGCCGCGGTGACCGTGGTCATCGCCTCGCACAACTACCCGGAGACACCGCGCACCGGCGACCCCATCGAGGGGCTCGGCGACGTCGCGGCACAGGATGCCCCGGACGCGTACGTCCTGCACGCCGGGACGAAGAGTGACGGCGACGCCGTGGTCAGCGCGGGCGGCCGTGTGCTCTCCGTGACGGCGACCGGCACGGATCTGACCGCGGCGCGCGAGCGCGCGTACGCGGCGCTGTCCCGCATCCGCCTGGACGGCTCCCAGCACCGCACGGACATCGCGGCGAAGGCGGCGGCGGACGCGGCGGACGCGGCGGCGAAGGCGGCTGAGGCGTAAACGAGGCCGCCTCACGCGCCTGGCGCGCCTCACGCGCCTGGCGCGCCTCACGCGCCTGGCGCGCCTCACGCGCCTGGCGCGCCTCACGCGCCTGGCGCGCCTCACGCGCGCTGCCCGCCGAAGGCTGACAGGCCCCGGATCCGACCCCGGATCCGGGGCCTGCGCGTCTCGCCACCGTCTCGCCACCGCCTTGCCGCCCTCCTCCACCTCTGCCCAAAGCCATTCGATCGAGTGACCGCTGGCCCATCCGGCTGACGATGCCCGGCACCCCAACTAGGGTGCGGCGCAAGCGGTTCAGGTGCCCAGAGCCAAACAGACCACCGGCATTGCGATGTCGGTGGCGGGTGCCACAGTGGGGGAGTGAGCAAATCCATCGGCGGCTGCCGTCCGCCCTCCGTCCCGGCCCATGGCCGGGCAGCAGGCGGCACGGGCAGCAGGGGGTGACATCGGTCGTGTCAGGTACGGGTGTGGAAGTGGGCGTGCAGTCCGCACGTTCCCAGGCGCTCGCCGTGCTGCGCATCCGCAGCAGGGCCCTTGCCGTCGCACTGCTGCCAGCGGCCGTCGCCGTCGTGCTGATCGCGGGCGGGGCCACGGGCCATATGAGCGGCGGCAGTTGGGGTGTCGTGCGCGGCATCGTGATCGCCGTCGCCGTCCTCGTGCTGCTCGCCGCCGCGGCCGTCGCGCTCGTGGTCGCCCGGTCAAGGCCGGCCCTCAGCCCGACGGTCCCGATCACCGAGAGCTCGGCCCCCGATCTGTACCGCCTGGTGCGGGACCTCGCCGACCGCCTCGACGTACCGGCGCCGTCGGCGATAGCGCTCACCCCGGACTGCGACAGCTGGCTGGAGGACCGCACCCACCCGGCGCACGGCCCGCCCGCGGAGACCTCCGGCCCGGCAGCGGCGAAGGACGGGGGCAATGGCGTACGGGACGGACGCCCCGGCCCCCGCCGCCAGCCGCCCGTCGCTCCGGTGCTGGTCATCGGCTCGCCGTTCCTGTGGTGGATGCGGGTCGGCGAGCTGCGTGCGGTGCTCGCCCCTGTCGTTGCGGGCACGGGCCCCTCGGCGCATCCCGACATAGCCGCGGCCCGGCGTTTCATCCGCGGGCTCGACGCGGCGGTCGCGGTCAGCGCCGCACCGGGGCGCGGTCCGCTCGTGCGCACGGTGCTCGGCGGTGTCGGCTGGGTGACGCGGCTGCTGCTGCGCAGCTGCCGGGGGCATGCCGGTGAGATGGAGCGCGGGGTGGCGGCGGCCGCCGCCGAGCGCGCCCAGGCCGTGGATTACGGCGTGCGGATCGTCGCCCAGGAGCAGGTGGGCCTGGCGTATGCCGGATGGGACCGGCTCCTGACCAAGGTCGCGCTTCCCGCGTGGCGGATGGGCCGCTGGCCGTCGCGCCTCGACGCGGGTGTCGTCTCCGCCCTCACCGAGCTCTCCCGCAGGGACCGGCTCGCCGAGGGGTTCACCTCCCGTCTTGGCGAGCGCCCCGCCTGTGACCTCCTGGAGGAGCCGGGTTCGGTGGACGAGGCGGCCTCACTGCTCGCGGCCCGGCTCTTCCACGGCGGTCCCGCCGAGCAGACGCCGGACTGGGCGCCGGTGGCGTGGCAGGAGTATCCGGACGAGGTCGTCGACCGGAAGTGGCGCATGGACGCCGCCCGCCTCCACCGCGTACTGGACTCCCTGGGCGTCAGCCACAGTGCCGGCTCGGGGACGCCGGCCTCCGAGGGGCCGACGCTTGGTCGCGTACTGGACCACCTGACGGCGGAGAACCCCGGCCCCGCCCGGCCGGACCTCACCGAAGCCCAGGCCGAAGTCGAAGCCGGGACCGCCCACCCCGAAGCCGAACTCGAAGCCATCCTCGCGGAATCCGAGGAATCCGAGGATCCCGATGAGCCCACGGACGGCCCCGGCGGACGCCTCGCCGCGGGCCTGACCGCGGAGCTCGCCCGCGAGGAAGCCGCAGCCCCGCCCCGCCCCGCGCCCACGGGACAGGGCCCGGACGACGCCCTCTGGGACGACGGCCTGCTGCCGCTGTTCCCGCTGCAGCCGCCGCGCACGGGACGGGAGTTGCTCGCCGACCACGTCACGGCGCTCGTCTGCTGCGCGGCCGTGGACACGGCGGGCGCCGCCCCCGGCCTCGACTGGCTGGACGGCCCGTCCCTCCTGATCGACGGAGAGCGCGCGAAGGACCTCACACCGCACGTCCTGAGCCTCGTGGAGGACGGCGACCCCATCCCCCTGCGCGGCTGGCTGGCCCGCCTGGGCGTCCGCCCGGAAAAGCCGGTCCGCCTGGTCTGACCGGTCCGAGCCGGGAAACCCCCGCCGGCCCCATCCACCCCACTTACACCCCGAGTTGCCCCCGCCCCCGCCCCAACCAGCGCGCGGCCCGCGGAACGCTTCCTTCCGTTCTCGTCGATTAGCGACGAACGGTGACGGAGTGCGTGCGTAATGTGATGTGCTGGGATCGTCCGCCATACGGGGGACCCGTCGGCGGCGCCGCCATGTGAGGGCGACGCCACCGCCACACCAGGACAAAGCACCACCACTGAGCAATCTCGGGGGAGCAGTGAGGGAGGGGTACACATATGGGGTCGGAGCAGATCCGCAGGTGGGAATCGGGCGCCCTGGCGCACGCCGTGACCGACCCCTTCGGGCAGGGGCCCCTGCCCTGGCTCCGAGGCGCCGAGCACTACTTCGACGACACGGGCCAGGTCGTTCCCTGGTACGTGGATCCGGCCGCGTCCCCCGGCGCGCAGGACATCCCCGCGCCCCGCAAGCCCGTCCGTACGAACGGCCCCCGCACCGCCGATGACGTGCACGGCCAGATCAAGGGCTTCGCCTCCACCGGCGCCGCGGCCCCCGGCGAGGCGATCGACTTCCACGTGACGGTGGACCCGCCCCAGCAGTTCTACGTCGACATCTACCGCATCGGGCACTACGGCGGCGACGGCGCCAGCAAGATCAGCACCAGCCCCCGCCTCTCCGGCCTCGTCCAGCCGGCCCCGCTCACCGCCGACCGCACGGTCTCCTGCCACCACTGGTGGCTCTCCTGGCGGCTGCAGATCCCGAGCTACTGGAGCGTCGGGGCGTACGTGGCGGTCCTCACCACGGTCGACGGCTACCGCTCGCACGTCCCGTTCACGGTCCGCGACGACCACCGGGCCGACCTGCTCCTGCTCCTGCCCGACATCACGTGGCAGGCCTACAACCTCTACCCCGAGGACGGCCGCACGGGCGCCAGCCTCTACCACGCGTGGGACGAGAAGGGCCGCCTCCTGGGCGAGGGCGAGGCCGCGCACACGGTCTCCTTCGACCGTCCGTACGCGGGCGCGGGCCTGCCCCTGCATGTCGGCCACGCCTACGACTTCATCCGCTGGGCCGAGCGGTACGGCTACGACCTCGCGTACGCCGACACCCGTGACCTGCACGCCGGCCGCATCGATCCGACCCGCTACCGAGGCCTGGTCTTCCCGGGCCACGACGAGTACTGGTCGTCGAACATGCGCCGCACCACGGAGCAGGCCCGCGAGCACGGCACATCCCTCGTCTTCCTCTCCGCCAACACCATGTACTGGCAGGTGGAGTTGGGCCCCTCCCCGTCCGGCGTGGCGGACCGCCTGCTCACCTGCCGCAAGCGCCACGGCCCCGGCAAACCGGCCCTCTGGCGGGAGCAGGACAAGGCCGAACAGCAGCTTCTCGGCATCCAGTACGCGGGCCGGGTCCCCGACCCCGCCCCCCTCGTCGTGCGCAACGCCGACCACTGGCTGTGGGACGCGACCGGCGCCCACGAAGGGGACGAGATCGACGGCCTGGTCGCGGGCGAGGCCGACCGCTATTTCCCGCGCACCGCGCTCCCGGAGCACCAGAGCCGCATCCTCCTCGCCCACTCTCCGTACGAGGACTCCGACGGCGTGAAGCGCCACCAGGAGTCGTCCCTCTACCGCGCCCCCTCCGGCGCCCTGGTCTTCGCCTCCGGCACCTTCGCCTGGTCACCGGCGCTCGACCGCCCCGGCCATGTGGACACCCGCGTCCAACGCGCCACGGCCAATCTCCTGGACCGCATCTGCAAACACGACTGACGCCCGGCGACGCTCACCGGTATCCCCCCTGGCCGCGAGCCCTCTCCCCATGCGGGAGAATCAGCAGCATTCAGTCAGAACCACGGGGAGGAACCGTGTCCGGATTCGTAGAAAAGCCCGAGCCGCTTCAGGTGCCGGGCCTGGTGCATGTGCACACCGGCAAGGTGCGCGACCTGTACCGCAACGAGGCGGGCGACCTCGTGATGGTCGCCAGCGACCGCATGTCCGCCTACGACTGGGTGCTGCCCACGGAGATCCCCGACAAGGGCAGGGTCCTCACGCAGCTCTCCCTGTGGTGGTTCGACCAGCTCGCCGACCTCGTCCCGAACCACGTCATCTCCACCGACGTCCCGCCCGGCGCCCCCGCCGAGTGGGAGGGCCGCACCACGGTCTGCAAGTCCCTCCAGATGGTCCCGGTCGAGTGCGTCGCCCGCGGCTATCTGACCGGCTCGGGCCTGCTGGAGTACAACGAATCGCGCACCGTCTGCGGCCTCGCGCTGCCCGACGGCCTGAGCGACGGCTCGGAGCTGCCCGGACCGATCTTCACGCCCGCCACGAAGGCGGAGGTCGGCGAGCACGACGAGAACGTGAGCTACGAAGAAGTGGCCCGCCAGGTGGGCGCCGAGACGGCGGCCCAGCTGCGCCAGGCGACCCTCGCGGTCTACGGCCGGGCCCGTGACATCGCCCGCGAGCGTGGCGTGATCCTCGCCGACACGAAGTTCGAGTTCGGCTTCGACGGCGATGACCTCGTGATCGCCGACGAGGTCCTGACCCCGGACTCGTCCCGCTTCTGGCCCGCCGACAGCTGGGAGCCGGGCCATGCCCAGCCGTCGTTCGACAAGCAGTTCGTCCGCGACTGGCTGACCTCGCCGGCCTCCGGCTGGGACCGCAAGAGCGAGCAGCCGCCGCCCCCGCTCCCGCAGGACGTGGTGGACGCCACCCGCGCCAAGTACATCGAGGCGTACGAGCGCCTGACGGGACTGCCCTGGCAATAACGGCAGGCACAGACGGAAGAACCCCCGGCGCCGAGAGGCACCGGGGGTTCTTCACGTGGAGCGGACGACCAGGTTCGAACTGGCGACCTCAACCTTGGCAAGGTTGCGCTCTACCAACTGAGCTACGTCCGCGCTGCGCCGAAGCGCGACGCCAACTATACCCAACCTCGCTCGCGTGCGAGACGCACCGCGGCATGACGGTTCTCCGCCCCCGTCTTCATGACGGCCGACGAGAGGTAGTTGCGGACGGTCCCCTGGGACAGCGCGGCCCGCTCGGCGATCTCCGCGACGGGCGCGCCGTCGGCGGCCAGTTCGAGCACTTCCGCCTCACGAGCGGTCAGCGGTGAATCCCCGGCGGAGATCGCGTCGGCGGCCAACTCCGGGTCCACATAGCGGTTACCTGCGTGAACGGTACGGATGATCTCGGCGAGGCGCTGCGCGCTCACTGTCTTCGGCACGAAGCCCCGGACCCCCACCGCGAGCGCCCGTTTGAGATGCCCCGGTCTGCCGTGACTCGTCACGATCATGGTGCGGCAGTCCGGCAGTTCGTCGCGCAGCGATGTGGCCACACTCACACCGTCGGCGCCCGGCATCTCCAGATCGAGCACGGCCACATCGGGCCGGTGGGCCCTGGCCATGGCGAGCGCCTCGGGCCCCGTGGCGGCCTCGGCGACCACGACAAGATCGTCCTCAAGGGCGAGGAGCGCGGCGAGCGCGCCGCGGATGAGGTGCTCGTCATCGGCGAGCAGTACGCGCAGGCTCACAGCCCCACCTCTTCCGGCTCCCGCGCGCCCGTGGCCTGCTTCCGCGAGCGGGGCAGCGGCACCTCCGCGGCCAGCCGGAAGCTGCCGCCGCCGGACGTGACCTCCAGCGACCCGTCCACCATGGCCAACCGCTCCCGGAGCCCGGCAAGGCCGGAACCAGAGCTCTGCGGGACGACCTCGGGCACCCCGTCGTTCTCGATCGTCAACGTCGTACGTTCCTCGGTGACCGTCAGAGCGATGTCGCACCGCTGCGCGTCCCCGTGCCGCAGCACATTGGTGGTCGCCTCCCGTACGACCCACCCCAGAGCCGACTGCACCGAAACCGGCAGCCCCGCCGACGACCCGGACACCCGGCAGTCGATCCCCGCTGCCTCAAGAACCCCTTGCGCACCGGCGAGTTCGACCGCGAGGTCGGCCTCCCGGTATCCCCGCACCACTTCCCGTACCTCCCGCTGCGACTCCTGCGCGATCCGCTGCACCTCGACCATCTGGTCGACCGCCTCGGGCCGCCCCCGCCTGGCGAGCTGCACCGCCAGCTCGCTCTTCAGCGCGATGACCGCCAGATTGCGCCCCATCACGTCGTGCAGGTCCCGCCCGAACCGCAGCCGCTCCTCGGCCACCGCGAGCCGTGCCTCGACCTCGCGGGCGCGGTCGCCCTCCCACATCACGGCGAGCGTCCAGGCGCCGCAGCGTGAGGTCAGCAGGGTCAGGAGGGCGGCGACGACGATGATCACGGCGAGTCCGGCAAGCTCCCCACCGCGCACCCCGACGGCGGCGAACGCCCCCACGAGCAGCACATCGATCGCGGCGAACTGGAGGAGGAAGCGGCGGACCGGCACGGCGAAGGCGAGCGCCTGGCCGTAGGGAACGGCGAGGAACAGTATCGGGAAGCCGATCACCTTGTCCTCGACGCCGTCGGACGCCGTCAGGGCGAGAGCGAGCCCGAAGCCGACGACCATGAGGCCGGCCGCCACGGCGAGATCGCGGCGCGGCAGCTCCGCGCGCTTCAGGTAGTGGTCGACGGACCGGCGCAGCGAGCGGTTGACCTGCACGCACTGCAGGGCGGCCACCACGATCAGCGTCCAGCCCAGGATCAGCGGCAGCGCCTCGTGCTTCATGCCCAGGCCAAGCGGCAGCGACGCCCAGCTGAGGAAGAAGAACCACGGCACGACGTGCCACATGACCATGCTCTGGAACTCGACCTTCTCGATCTTGTTCCGGTCACGCCACTCCTGCTTCCACCACCCCCGCACCACGCCACTGACCACGGTTGACCCCTTCCTCAGCGCCGCGGTTCCCAGCGGAACCACCGGCGTACAGCAAACACCGAGACCACGGTCCAGGCCACCGCGGTGACCAGGGCGCTCACGGTCTCGCCCCCGGACAGATCACCGGTCCAGCCGCCGCGGACCAGCTCGATCACCGGCGAGAGCGGAAGCAGCTCGCAGACCGCGGCGACCTTGTCCGGCATGACCTCGAACGGGATGAAGAGGCCCGAGCCGAACATCGACGCGAACGCCAGAGGCATGGACATGACCTGAGCGGACTCCACGGACCTGCTGAAGCTTGCGGTGACCGCGGCGAGGGCGGAAAACATCACCAGACCGAGCAGCACGCCGATCACGGCGAGATGGGGCGCGCTCGGCGCACCGGCATCGAGGAGTACCGAACAGCCGATCGCGAGGACGACGCACTGCGTCAGGCCGATCGCGACCGAGGGCAGCGCGGCTCCGGCAAGGATCTCCGGGTCCCGCAGCTCGCCGGTGCGCAGCCGCTTGAGCACCAGTTCCTCGCGCCGTGCGGCGAAGACGGTGGTCAGCGCGGAGTAGACGGCGAAGAGCAGCGAGAACCCGATGGCGCCGGGCACCACGACGGAGCCGACCGAGAGCCCGTGGGCCTTCAGGTCCATGCCCTCCGTGACCTGACTCAGGCTGAACGGCATCGCGAGCGGCACGAACAGCGCCGCGACCAACGTCCCCTTGGCGCGCCCGAGCAGCGTCAGCTCGGCCCGCGCGAGTGACCACATCCGCCCCGCGGGAGTCGTCGCCGCCGGGCTCATCGTCGTCGTACTCATGCCACCGTCTCCTTCTGCACAACATCAGCCACACCAGCCGCACCTTCGGCATCCCGCGCGATCCGCAGGAACGCCTCCTCCAGCGAAGCCGCGCGCACGTCGAGCCGGCCCAGCGAGACGTCGGCGTCCCGCGCCCACAGGAGCAGCCCCGTCGCCGCCCGCTGCAATTCGTGCGTACGCAGCCGGACCCGGCCGCCGATCACCTCGTGCTCGCTCACGCCGAGCTCGGCGAGCGGCGGCAGATCCCCGACGAAGTAGCCGGTGGGCAGTTCGAAGGAGACGTGCGAGGGCTGCTCGGCCACCACGTCGGCGACCCGTCCGGAAGCCGCGATGCGCCCCTCGTGCATGATCGCGAGCCGGTCGGCGAGGTTCTCGGCCTCTTCGAGGTAGTGCGTGGTGAGCAGCACGGTCGTGCCGCTGTCGCGCAGGGCCCGTACCAACTCCCAGGTCTCGCGGCGCCCTTCGGCGTCGAGCCCGGTCGTCGGTTCGTCGAGGAAGAGCACTTCGGGCTTTCCGATGAGCGCCGTCGCGAGATCGAGCCGCCGCTTCTCACCCCCGGACAGCATCTTCACGCGGACGCCCGCCCGCTTGGCGAGCCCCACGATCTCCAGGGCTTCTCCCACCGGACGGGCGCCGCTCGTGCACCCCGCCCACATCTGCACGGTCTCCGCGACCGTCAGTTCCGAGGGAAATCCGCCCTCCTGGAGCATCACGCCGATCCGGTGGCGGACGTCGCCGCGTTCGGCGTACGGATCGTGTCCGAGTACCCGCACCCGCCCCCCGGCGGGTGCGGCGAGTCCTTCGAGGAGTTCGAGGGTCGAGGTCTTTCCCGCGCCGTTCGTCCCGAGCAGTGCGAAGAGCTCACCTCGTCCGACGGAGAACGAGACTCCCCGGACCGCCTCGAAACCGCCCCCGTACACGCGCCGCAGATCGGTCACGTCGATCACTTGGTCAGTCATGAAAGAAGCGTCCCCCGCCGCCGGGCGCCGGAGCAGTGCGCGCTGTCACCGGCTCGCATGACAAATGTCAGAAGCGGTCGCACCGGGGACCCGCACAAGAAGAAGGCCCCGGTCGCGATGACCGGGGCCTTCTTCAATGGAGCGAACGACGAGGTTCGAACTCGCGACCTCAACCTTGGCAAGGTTGCGCTCTACCAACTGAGCTACGTTCGCATTGCCTCCGACCAGCTCTCACTGATCGGCGCGAGCATCAGCCTACCGCACTCGAAAGAGTGCCTGGTCGGCGATGCGGAGCGGGTGACAGGAATTGCACACTGCGCCTTCCCCCTGGAAGGGGGATGTTCTACTACTGAACTACACCCGCAAGACTCCGTGAGGTTCGGGCCTTTCGGCCTTGCCCCTCGGCGTGTTCCAAACTCTAGCCGACCAGCGGGGGTGCAGGTCAAGTCGGTTGCCGAGGGGCCCTCCTGGCCGGGCGTCTGCCAGGCGTCGGCCGAGGTCAGTTCGCCGCCTCGAAAGCCTCGTAGACCTTCTTGGGGATGCGGCCGCGCGGCGGCACGTCCATCTGGTGCGAGCGGGCCCAGGCGCGCACGGCCGCCGGGTTCGCCGCCACCGTCGTGTGCTTGAAGGCCTTGCCGGACTTCGACTGCTTGCGGGCCGCGTCGAGGTACGGGGCAAGTGCCTTGCGCAGTTTCTTGGCATTGGTTTGATTGAGGTCGATCTCGTACGACTTGCCGTCAAGACCGAAGGCGACCGTCTCCGCCGCATCCCCGCCGTCGATGTCGTCAGAGAGAGTGACTACGACACGCTGCGCCACGAATATCGGTCCCTTCGTGCGGCTCTACCGCGTTGACGTGCGGTGATGCCGACTGTCCGGCTGTTATGGGGCACTGTTTTGTGCAAAGCATCGGCTAATGCCTTTTCCTTTGTACAGTGCCTGGCATTGCATTGTGAAGCCCGACTAAATCCGCCCGCGTGTCCGGACGCAATGGTGTTGCGTGATCTTTTCCTGGATTTTTCGCGAAGGTGCCCCGTTCGATACGCGAGTAGGGGTGGGAACGTGACCGTCCTCACGTAGGTTTCTACGAATCTACGCGAGTAGAATTTTTGTGCGGGTAGTCTGAAGGGACCGCTCAGCCAGCACCACAACACCGGGAGTGCCAGTGGCACGCGTCGTAGTCGACGTCATGCTCAAGCCGGAGATCCTCGACCCTCAGGGCCAGGCGGTGCAGCGTGCACTGCCGCGCCTCGGTTTCAAGGGGATCGCCGACGTACGTCAGGGAAAGCGCTTCGAACTCGAGGTGGACGGGCCCGTCGATGACGCCGCCCTCGCCCGTATCCACGAGATGGCGGAAACCTTCCTCGCCAACACCGTGATCGAAGACTTCTTCGTAAAGGTGGAGGAAGAGAAGTGACTGCTCGAATCGGAGTCGTCACTTTCCCCGGAACGCTCGACGACCGCGACACCCAGCGCGCCGTTCGCGTGGCCGGCGCCGAAGCCGTGCCGCTCTGGCACCGGGACAAGGACCTGAAGCAGGTCGACGCCGTGGTCCTTCCCGGCGGATTCTCGTACGGCGACTATCTCCGTGCCGGGGCCATTTCACGGTTTTCGCCCGTCATGGAGTCGGTCATCGAGCAGGCGAAGGCCGGTATGCCGGTTCTCGGTATCTGCAACGGCTTCCAGGTCCTTACCGAGTCGCACCTGCTGCCGGGCGCGATGCTGCGCAACGACCACCTGCACTTCATCTGCCGCGAGCAGAAGCTGCGCGTGGAGAGCGACCGGACCGCCTGGACCGCCGACTACGAAGCCGGCCAGGAGATCCGCATCCCGCTCAAGAACATCGACGGCAAGTACACCGCCGACGAGCGGACCCTGGACATGCTGGAGGCCGAGGGGCGCGTCGCCTTCCGGTACCTGGACGGCAACCCCAACGGCTCGCTCCGTGACATCGCCGGCATCACCAACGAGGCGGGCAACGTCGTCGGCCTCATGCCGCACCCCGAGCACGCCGTCGAGCCGCTGGTCGGGACCGGTGGCACGGACGGCCTGGGATTCTTCACCTCGATCCTGAAGAAGCTGGTCAACGTCTGATGACTCTGGACACCGTCAAGCACGCCGCCGAGACCCCCGAGGTCAAGCTGCCCTGGGCCGAACTGGGCCTGAAGGAAGACGAGTACGCCCGCGTACGCGAGATCCTGGGCCGCCGTCCCACCGGCGCCGAGCTCGCCATGTACTCCGTCATGTGGTCCGAGCACTGTTCGTACAAGAGCAGCAAGGTCCACCTGCGCCAGTTCGGCGAGAAGGCCCCCGAGAACGACGCCATGCTCGTCGGCATCGGCGAGAACGCCGGTGTCGTCGACGTCGGCAACGGATACGCGGTCACCTTCAAGGTCGAGTCGCACAACCACCCCTCGTACGTCGAGCCCTACCAGGGCGCGGCCACCGGTGTCGGCGGCATCGTCCGCGACATCATCGCGATGGGCGCGCGCCCGGTCGCGGTCGTGGACCCGCTGCGGATGGGCGCCGCCGACCACCCCGACACCCGGCGCGTCCTGCCCGGCGTCGTCGCGGGCATCGGCGGCTACGGCAACTGCCTGGGCCTGCCGAACATCGGCGGAGAGCTCGTCTTCGACGCCTGCTACCAGGGCAACCCGCTGGTCAACGCCGGTGCCATCGGCGTCATGCGGCACGAGGACATCCACCTCGCCAAGGCCAGCGGCCCCGGCAACAAGGTCATCCTCTACGGGGCCCGGACCGGCGGCGACGGCATCGGCGGCGCCTCGATCCTCGCCTCCGAGACCTTCGACGACACCAAGCCGTCGAAGCGTCCGGCCGTGCAGGTCGGCGACCCCTTCCAGGAGAAGCTCCTCATCGAGTGCACCCTGGAGGCCTTCGCCGAGAAGCTCGTCGTCGGCATCCAGGACCTGGGCGCGGCGGGCCTCTCCTGCGCGACCTCGGAGCTCGCGTCGAACGGCTCCGGCGGCATGCGCGTCGAGCTGGACGACGTACCGCTGCGCGACTCCACGCTCACTCCCGAGGAGATCCTCATGAGTGAGTCGCAGGAGCGCATGTGCGCGGTCGTCGAGCCCGAGAAGGTCGAGCGCTTCCTCGCGATCTGCGAGAAGTGGGACGTCATCGCCACCGTCGTCGGTGAGGTGACGGACGGCGACCGCCTGGAGATCTTCTGGCACGGCGAAAAGATCGTCGACCTCGATCCGCGCACCGTCGCCCACGACGGCCCGGTCTACGAGCGTCCCTACGCGCGGCCGAAGTGGCAGGACGCGCTTCAGGCGGACGACGCCGGCAAGCTGGCACGCCCGGCGGACTCGAAGGAACTTCGGGACCAGGTCCTTGCGGTCATCGCCTCCCCGAACCAGGCCTCCAAGGCGTGGGTGACGGATCAGTACGACCGTTTCGTGCAGGGCAACACGGTGCTCGCGCAGCCCGAGGACTCCGGCATGGTCCGCATCGACGAGGAGACCGGCCTCGGTGTCGCCCTCGCCAACGACGGCAACGGCCGCTACTCCAAGCTCGACCCGTACGCGGGTGCGCAGCTGGCCCTGTCGGAGGCGTACCGCAACGTCGCCGCGACGGGTGCCAAGCCGCTCGCCGTCTCGGACTGCCTGAACTTCGGTTCGCCCGAGGACCCGGACGTCATGTGGCAGTTCGCCGAGACCACCCGTGGTCTCGCCGACGCCTGCCAGATCCTGGGCACCCCGGTGACCGGCGGCAATGTCTCGCTCTACAACCAGACGGGCGAGGCGGCGATCCACCCGACGCCGGTCGTCTCAGTCCTCGGCGTGATCGACGACGTGGCGCGCCGCACGCCGATCGCCTTCGCCGAAGAGGGCCAGCTGCTGTACCTCCTCGGTGACACCACCGAGGAGTTCGGCGGCTCGGCCTGGTCGCAGGTCGTCCACGACCACCTCGGCGGGCTTCCCCCGAAGGTCGACCTGGAGCGCGAGCGGCTGCTCGCCGAGATCCTCATCTCGGGCTCGCGCGACGGCATGATCGACGCCGCGCACGACCTCTCTGACGGTGGCCTCGCGCAGGCCGTCGCCGAGTCCTGCCTCCGCGGCGGCAAGGGCGCGCGCCTCGTCGTCCCGGACGGCCTGGACGCGTTCACCCTGCTGTTCAGTGAGTCGGCGGGCCGGGCGGTCGTCTCCGTCCCCCGCTCCGAGGAGCTGCGCTTCACCGACATGTGCGGGGCGCGGGGCCTTCCCGCGACGCGCGTCGGTGTGGTCGACGGTGACGCGGTGGAGCTGCAGGGCGAGTTCACGCTGCCGCTGAGCGAGATCCGTGAGGCGCACGAGGGGACTCTGCCGGGGCTCTTCGCCTGAGCGGCTCAGCTCGTACGTGACTGAAGGCCCCACCCGATGAGAGATCGGATGGGGCCTTCAGCGTTCGTCAGCCGAGGTAGTCGAGCAGTTCGGCGGTGTCGAGCTTGAAGCCGACCGGGTCCGGCAGGTCCACGGCGGCTCCCAGCCGCATCTCGTGGACATCGGTGTAGGAGCTGGTCTCGGCGTCGGGCCTGCTGTGGACCACCACCTTGCAGAACTCGCGGTCGATGAGCAGGTACACCGGAATCCCGGCCGCCGCGTAGGCGACGGGCTTCTCCTCGCGGTCGCGACGGTGCGTGTCGGTGTCGTACGAGGTGACCTCGACCGTCATGAGCACACCGCTGGCGTCGGCCCAGTCGCGGCGGCCCCTGAAATAGCCTTTGGGAGCGAGCGAGCTGTCCGGGCGAGCACGGCCGTTGCGGTACGTCCCGATCGTCAACCCGTGCCCCGCGCTGTACAAGCCCAGGCCCGGCCGGTGCTGCATGCACTGCTTCTGCAGCCACGTCACGATCTCGACGTGATCCCCGTCCGGCACGTTCTTGACGCCGATCCGCCCGTTGACGAACTCCAACCTGACGGCCTCGAACTGCTTCTCGGCGAATCGTGCGAGTTGCTCGAACTCCTCCACCGAAATCTGAGACGTGTGCTCGGCCATGACCGGCATGTTGCACTCCTCCCTGGGCGACGGCCAGTGTTGCCGCTGACCAGCAGTGCCGGGGGTGTTCGGTGATCGTTCACCCGTACGAGGGGGAGAGCATCATGTCCGTACGTCAGCGCCGGGCCGTCACATGGCTTCAGTACCTTCTCTGGCTGGTCTTCTTCGCCGACGTGATCGCCGGGTTCTTCGTGGAGCTGCCGTATCCGTACTGGGCGGGCTGGATACCGCTGCTCGGAGCGATCGGGATCAGCCTTGCGCGGCACCGGGCACGGACCGACCGGGCCCGCACCGCGTCCCCGGCCCCCCTGGAGACCGCCCCGCCCGTCACCGGCCGCTGGTCCGCCATGAACAGCCCCGCCGACAAGGTGCCGAGCCACGGCACGCACACCCTCGGGCAGACCTACGCCATCGACATCGTGGCCGAGCCCGGGGACGGGGTACGCCCTGCCTTCGCCTGGCTGTGGCCGATCGCGCGGCGCAACAACGCCTTCCCCGCCTTCGGGGCCCCGCTCCTCGCCGTCGCCGACGCCACCGTCGTACACGCGGAGGACCGCCAGCGCGACCACCTCAGCCGCGACTCCCTGGTCGCACTGGTCTACCTGATGATCGTCGAGGGCATCGTCCGGACCCTTGGCGGGGCCCGCCGCATCGTCGGCAACCACATCGTGCTCGACCTCGGCGAGGGGACGTACGCCCTGTACGCGCACGTCCGGCGCGGGTCGCTCGCGGTCCGGGCCGGGGACAAGGTCACGTCCGGGCAGGTCATCGGCCGCTGCGGGAACTCCGGCAACTCCACCGAACCCCACGTGCACTTCCAGCTGATGGACGGCCCTGACCTCGGCACCGCGCGGGGTGTGCCGTTCCGCTGGCGGGGGGTCGGGGTGCCCGCGAACGGCGAGACGTTCACGGTGGGGGAAGAGGCCGTCCCGGTACCGTGACCTGCATGACTGACGAGCTGGGGCTGCGCGCGCGCAAGAAGAAGCAGACGGCCTCACGGATCTGGCGGGCGGCGGTGGACCTCTGCTCGGAGCGGGGCTTCGACCACGTGTCCGTGGCGGAGATCGCCGAGGCCGCCGACGTGTCGAAGATGACCGTCTTCAACTACTTCGGCACCAAGGAAGGCGTGATCGTCAGCCCGATGGAGGAGCACGTCGGCGACGCGGCCCGCGCCGTGCGCGAGCGGCAGCCGGGGGAGTCCGCGGTCACCGCGATGCGCGGACAGTTCCTTGAGCAGATCAACGGGCGCGACCCCTCGATCGGCCTCGCCGGCGACCCGCGCGCCCTCAAGGTGCGCCAGCTCATCAGCGAGACGCCGACCCTCGCGCACCGCATGGTGAGCTTCCACATGCGCGGCGTCCAGCTCCTCGCGGACGCCCTCGCCGAGGAGACCGGCGACATGCTCCTCGCCCGCGTCGCCGCCGCGCAGCTCATCGGCGCCCGCAACGCGCTCATCGTCGAGAACCACCGGCGCACGCTCGACGGCGACCCGGTGGAGGAGATCGCGAAGGACTGCGCCGTCGCTGCCGAGCGGGTCTTCGACCAGGTGGAAAAGGGTCTCCAGGGGTACCCCGGGAAGAATTAGGCTCGGCCCATGCCACCGGCCAAGAAGCGCACCCGTTCGTACGACCCCGCCAAGATCCGCACCGCCGTGCTCGCCCAGTTCGGCAACGTACGGGAAGCGGTCGGCGCCCTGGAGCCCGGGCAGCTCGCCCTGCCGACCCGGCTCGGCAGCTGGACCGTCCGCGAACTCGCCGCGCACCTCACGATGGGGCTCGGCGGCGCCACCCGCTTCCTCGCCATGCCGGAGCCGCCTGCCCGTGAAGTGGCGCTGCTCGACTGGCCGTTCGCCACCGCCTCGGCTGCCCAGCAGGTCGACGAGGCGTCGCGTGCCTTCGCCGCGCAGGAGAACCTGGACGAGCTGTACGCGCGCACGCTGGCCGCCTTCGAGGAGGCCCTGCCCGACTTCACGCAGGGGCGCCTCATGCCCACGCGGTTCGGCGCGATGACCCTGGACGACTTCCTGGTCACCCGGACCGTCGAACTCATCGTCCACACCGACGACCTGAACGACGCGGTGCCGGGCCTGGACATCCCGTACGACCGCCAGGCTCTCGCCGCCTGCACCCGGCTGCTCGCCGACGCCCTCGCGGTGAAGGCTCCGGGCGGCGCGGTCGAGGTCAGGGTCCCGCCGTTCGCCGTGGTCCAGTGCGTGGAAGGCCCCCGGCACACCCGCGGCACCCCGCCGAACGTCGTCGAGACCGATCCGCTCACCTGGATCCGCCTCGCGACCGGGCGTACGGACTGGAAGACGGCGCTCGACGGCGCGAAGGTCAGCGCGAGCGGGGAGCGGGCGGATCTGGCGGAGCTGCTTCCGGTCATGAGCTAGCCGGGGCCCAATGAAGCCCGGTCGGGGAGCCGAGGGGAACCAGATCACCCACTTGTCCCGTCACAGCGGCATGCAGAAGCAACGACTGACTCCGACCGTCATGGCCCTGGCCGCCGCGGGCATGCTCACCGCGTGCGGCACCGAGACCGGATCCGGCAGCGGGTCCGTCGGGTCCCGACCGAACCTCACCGGCGTCCACTGGAGCGTCGAGAGCGTCACGGTGAACGGCAAGAAGCAGCAGGCCCCCGGCGATGCGTACGTAAAGATCGGCGACAAGGGCAAGGCCGAGGGCAACTACGGCTGTAACGGCTTCACCGCGGACGTGTCCCTCGACGGCGACTCCGTCGACTTCGCCAATGCCCTTTCCACGAAGAGGGGCTGCGACAAGCTGGACTTCGAGGACGCGCTCAAGGGCGCCATCGGCAAGGGCGAGCTGAAGGCCGCGGTCGACGGCGACAAGCTGACGCTCACCACGGACAAGGGAGACCGCGTGGCCCTCACCTCGAAGCCGGACGCCCCGCTGACGGGCACGAAGTGGAACGTAAGCGCCATCGGCGACCGCAAGGCCACGGCACCCCTGGCGAAGGAAGTGGACGGCAAGGCCCATCTGACCTTCGGCAAGGACGGCATGGTCCGCGGCAAGCTCGGCTGCAACAGCGTCACCGCCAAGGCCGAGGTGAAGGACGGGCAGATCACCCTCGGCGCCCCCCGGACCACCCGGATGATGTGCCAGGGAGCCGAGGGGGAGACCGAGAAGAAGCTCCTCAAGCTGTTCGACGGCAAGGTGAGCTACCAGCTGAGCCACGACGGGCTCTCGCTCACCGCCGAGGACGGCACGGTCGTCAGCGCGAATGCCGACCTGAAGCAGGAGAAGCAGGCGAAGCAGAAGTAGCGGCGGTCCGGCGGGTGCGGGACTTCAGCAGGAACGCGCCGCCGAAGGCGAGCATCAGGCCGCCGCCGATGGAGTAGGCGAGCGTGGTGTCGGAATCGCCGCCGGTCTCGGCGAGTTCGGTGGCGTTGCCTTCGGGGCGTGCGTCGTTGGGGGCTTCTTCCGCGGGCTTCTTCTGTACGGGATCGGCCGCCTTCGCCGGGGCCGCCGGCGCCGCCACCCCGTCCAGGCTCACCTTCACCGTCGCCGCATCGGCCCCCGCCTTCACGACCTCGACCTCGACCTCGCGGGCCTCGTCCGTCAGCGTCGCCCCCGTCTTGAGCGCGTCCGTGTCGGCCGGGGCGTCGCCGCCGGTGGACTCGTCGGCGTCCGGGGTCGGGTCGATGAGCGCCGACTTCGCGTAGTCCCCGTCCGGCACCCGGTAGGCGTGCACGCCCTGGATCTCGCCGTCCACGGTGCCCGACTTGTGCCGCAGCTCCACGACCAGGCGGTCGTCGCCCAGCGGGATGTCGATGGCACGCACCCCGCTGCCGCTCCCGTACAGCGGACGCAGGTCGTACGTAGCGGACTTGCCGACCTTCGCGACCTCCCCGCCCGTCAGCCACTTGTTGTGCAGCAGCTCGGGCGAGGTGAGCCCGGCCTCCCACCCGCCGCCGCCCATCGGGGTCTTGTGGCTGGTGCCGTCCTCCTTGCAGCCCTCGCCGAGGTCGCCATCGGGGCAGCGCAGGCGCATGTGGTGGCTGTAGCCGAAGTTGTGGCCGAACTCGTGGACCAGGGCCGTCATCGACATCTCGGCGTCGGCGCCGATGGGCATCCAGGTGGTGCCGCCGCCGACGGTGCCGAGCGCGAGCCAGTCGCAGCCGGCCTTCTCCGAGGGGAAGACGAGCGACAGGTGGTCGTAACTGTCCTCGGGGACGCCCTTCGCGGCGAGCGCCTTGCGGGTCAGGTCGTTGATCTTGCCGGTGTCGCAGCCGGTGGCCGCGAGATCGATGTCGACGGGACCGGTGACCCCGTCGCCCCCGGCGGCCTTGAAGGTGGTCGCGCCGCCGGTGACCTCGTTGTAGTACGAGGTGAGGGAGCTTTTGCCGCCGAAGTAGTTGTCCTTCAGGGCGGTTTCGAGCTTGCCCGCGTCCGGGATCCGGCTGTCCGTGAAGTTGACCATGGCGACCTGGACGCGCCGCTCCGGCTCGTCGGCGGCGGGCGCGGGAGCGGCGGCGGCAGCGGTCAGTGCGGCGGCCACGGCGGCCGGTATGAGGCAGAGGCGCGGGGACGGCTTCATGGGGGACCTTCCGGGTGGGGGATCGCGCGGACCTGGAGATCAACTGGGGCGCGCGCGAGGCACGCTAGCGATCACATCGGCCCGCGCGAACCCCTCGGAGGGCTTCTTAGGCCGCGCTTAAGGCTCAGTTCAGGCAGCGGAGTACGACAGCTCAGGCAGTCGGGTACGACAGCTCAGGCAGTCGGATACGGCAGCAACCCCTTGTCCGTCTTCTCCCACGCCGCCTTCAGCTCCGCCAGCAGCTCCGGCTCACCCGCCGCCCGGTCCGCCTGCTCCCGCTGGTCCGCGGCCAGGTTGAACAGCTGGTCGTCGCCGCCCTTGCCCCGGTAGTACTTCCAGTCCCCGCGCCGCAGCGCACGCTCCCCGCGCACCCGCCAGAACAGCTCCCGCTCCGCGAGCTCCTCGCCCTTGAGCAGGTAGGGCGCGAGGCTGGTCCCGTCGAGCTTGTACGCGGGACTGGGCCGGGCCCCGCCGATCTCCAGGAGCGTCGCCGTCCAGTCCGGCGTGAACACGGGCTCGTGGCTGACCTGCCCGCCGTCGAGCCGCGCGGGCCACCGGACGATGGTCGGCACCCGGATGCCGCCCTCCTGGAGCGAGGCCTTGTTGCCCGAGAGGGGCCAGTTGTACGAGAAGCGCTCACCGCCGTTGTCGGAGGCGAAGAAGACCAGGGTGTCCTTCTCCTGCCCGGACTTCTTCAGGGCCTTGAGCACCTCGCCGACCGACCGATCCAGGTCCTGCACCATCTCCGTGTACTTCTCGACGGAGCCGCCGTCCTGGTGCCAGAGCGCGCCCTTCTCGCCCGCCCTGATCCTCCGTACGATCTCGGCGCTCTCCTCGGTGTCCCCGTCGGCTATCCACGGCCAGTGCGGGGTGGTGAAGTTCAGGTTGAGCAGCCAGGGCTTGTCGCCGTGGTCGCGCCGCACGTACTCGCTCGCCCGCTCGGTCAGGATCCGCGTGTAGTAGCGCAGGTCCTTGTACTCGGCGTCGCCCTCCCGGACATCGCCCTTGTAGAGGTCGTACTCACCGCCGAGCCCCAGCTTCGAGTAGTACTCCAGAGCCCCGCCGAAGTTCCCGAAGAACTCGTCCCAGCCCGACTTCGTGGGCGAGTAGTCCGGCAGATGGCCGCAGTGCCACTTGCCGATGAGCGCGGTCGAGTACCCGGCGCCCTTCAGGAGCGAGGCCAGCGTGGGATGCGTCGGCTCAAGGCCCGCGGACTTGTCCGCGATCGGCTCCGCGAGCCCGCCCTTCGTACGCCCCGGAAAGCGCCCCGTGTAGAGGCTGAAGCGGGTCGGCGAGCAGGTCGCGGACCCGGAGTAGGCGTCGGTGAAGCGCACGCCCTGGCGGGCCAGGCGGTCCAGGTTCGGGGTCTTGATGTGCGGCGCCCCGTAGGAGGAGAGATCGGCCCAGCCCAGGTCGTCGCCGAGGATGAACAGGATGTTGGGCCGCTTGGCGCCGCCGCGGTGCGGGGCGGCGCGGAAGGGCCGCTCCCGGGCCTCGGCGGTGGCGGGCAGCCCCACCGCGGCGGCGGCACCGGCTCCCACGGCACCCCCGAAGGCGCGTCGGGACAGAGCGGACTGGTCGTACGAGGACATGGCGGCGCTCCTGAAAAGGGCACGGCGCACGGCAGCGACACATACCCGGAGTCGGAAAGAAGTGGGACGGAGAGTGAGCTCAGACAGCGCTGCGACAGATCGCGCTCGCGACACGGACGAGGTCGACGTGGCGGCGCTCCACAAGGGTGACCGAGGGGTCACCGAGGGGGTGCAGGGGCATGGACCAGGAGCTTCACGGGACCCGTCCGCCCCTGTCAACGCTTCCGCTCACCTGTTCACAAGGGCGTAGCACTCCACGCACGCCCCGGCGGTGTCATCACGCTCCGTGCGGGGCCCGTATCCCCAATTCGGACCAGTGGTCGATCTCGCCTACACTCGGTGTCGTGCCACGTGGTGACGGTCGACTCAATCATGATCTGCTCCCCGGCGAGAAAGGCCCCCAGGACGCTTGCGGCGTCTTCGGTGTCTGGGCTCCGGGTGAAGAGGTCGCCAAGCTCACTTACTTCGGGCTGTACGCCCTACAGCATCGAGGCCAGGAGTCCGCGGGAATCGCGGTCAGCAACGGCTCCCAGATCCTTGTCTTCAAGGACATGGGGCTCGTTTCCCAGGTCTTCGACGAAACCTCCCTCAGCTCGCTCCAGGGTCATATCGCGGTCGGTCACGCCCGCTACTCGACCACCGGGGCATCTGTCTGGGAGAACGCCCAGCCGACGTTCCGTGCCACCGCGCACGGCTCCATCGCGCTCGGGCACAACGGCAACCTCGTCAACACGGCCCAGCTCGCCGAGCTGGTCGCCGAGCTGCCCAAGGAGAACGGCCGCGCGACCCAGGTCGCGGCGACCAACGACACCGACCTGGTGACGGCTCTCCTCGCGGGCCAGGTGGACGACGACGGCAAGCCGCTGACCATCGAAGAAGCCGCCATAAAGGTCCTCCCGGACGTGCAGGGCGCCTTCTCCCTCGTCTTCATGAACGAGAACACGCTGTACGCGGCGCGTGACCCGCAGGGCATCCGCCCGCTGGTCCTCGGCCGCCTGGAGCGCGGCTGGGTCGTCGCATCGGAGTCCGCGGCGCTCGACATCTGCGGCGCCAGCTTCGTCCGCGAGGTCGAGCCCGGCGAGTTCATCGCGGTCGACGAGAACGGACTGCGAACGTCCCGATTCGCGGAAGCGAAGCCCAAGGGCTGTGTCTTCGAGTACGTCTATCTGGCGCGCCCCGACACCGACATCGCCGGCCGGAACGTCTACCTCTCGCGGGTCGAAATGGGCCGGAAACTGGCCGAGGAAGCCCCCGTCGAGGCCGACCTCGTCATAGCGACCCCGGAGTCCGGAACGCCCGCCGCGATCGGTTACGCGGAAGCCTCCGGCATCCCCTTCGGCGCCGGTCTGGTGAAGAACGCCTACGTCGGCCGTACGTTCATCCAGCCCTCGCAGACGATCCGCCAGCTCGGCATCCGTCTGAAGCTGAACCCCCTCAAGGAAGTCATCAAGGGCAAGCGTCTGGTCGTCGTCGACGACTCGATCGTGCGCGGCAACACCCAGCGCGCCCTGGTCAAGATGCTCCGCGAGGCCGGCGCCGCCGAGATCCACATCCGGATCTCGTCCCCGCCCGTTAAGTGGCCCTGCTTCTTCGGCATCGACTTCGCGACCCGCGCCGAGCTGATCGCCAACGGCATGACGATCGACGAGATCGCCACCTCCATGGGCGCCGACTCGCTCTCGTACATCTCCATCGACGGCATGATCGAGGCCACCACCATCGACAAGCCGAACCTCTGCCGCGCCTGCTTCGACGGCGTGTACCCGATGGATCTCCCCGACCCCGAGCTGCTCGGCAAGCAGCTCCTGGAGACGGAGCTGGCCGCCGGTCCGGCGTCCACCGCTGCGGCCGACGCGATCCGTCGCCCGTAAGCCACCCGTAGTAACGACACGAAAGCTCTCATCCCCCATGCCTACTGAGCCTTTTGAGCGTGCTCCGCACACGGGCACTGGTGCCAGCTACGCGGCCGCCGGCGTAGACATCGAAGCGGGCGACCGCGCCGTCGAGCTGATGAAGGAGTGGGTGAAGAAGACGAAGCGCCCCGAGGTCCTCGGCGGCATCGGCGGCTTCGCCGGACTCTTCGACGCCTCCGCCCTCAAGCGCTTCGAGCGCCCCCTGCTCGCCTCCGCCACCGACGGTGTCGGCACGAAGGTCGACATCGCCCGCCAGCTCGGCGTGTACGACACCATCGGGCACGACCTGGTCGCGATGGTCATGGACGACATCGTGGTGTGCGGCGCCGAGCCGCTCTTCATGACCGACTACATCTGCGTCGGCAAGGTCCACCCCGAGCGCGTCGCGGCCATCGTGAAGGGCATCGCCGAGGGCTGTGTCCTCGCGGGCTGCGCCCTCATCGGCGGCGAGACGGCCGAGCACCCCGGCCTCCTCGGCCCGGACGACTTCGACGTCGCGGGCGCCGGCACGGGCGCGGTCGAGGCCGACCGTGTGCTCGGCCCCGATCGCATTCGTAAGGGTGACGCGGTGATCGCCATGGCGTCCTCCGGTCTTCACTCGAACGGGTACTCGCTCGTCCGGCACGTGGTCTTCGACCGCGCGGGATGGTCCCTGGACCGTCAGGTCGAGGAGTTCGGCCGCACGCTCGGCGAGGAGCTCCTGGAGCCCACCAAGATCTACTCCCTGGACTGCCTGGCGCTCACCCGCACCACGGACGTCCACGCCTTCAGCCACATCACGGGCGGCGGCCTCGCGGCCAACCTGGGCCGGGTCATCCCGGACGGCCTGCACGCGATCGTCGACCGCGAGACGTGGACGCCCGGCGCGATCTTCGACGTGGTCGGCAAGGCCGGTGAGGTCGAGCGTCTGGAGCTGGAGAAGACGCTGAACATGGGCGTCGGCATGATGGCGATCGTCCCCGAGGAGTCCGCGGACGCGGCCCTCACGACCCTCGCGGACCGCGGCGTGGACGCCTGGATCGCCGGTGAGATCACCGAGCGCGGCGACCACACCGACGGCGCGGCACTGATCGGTGACTACTCCAAGTAGGCCGGTGAGCCGCTTGCGAGAGCAGCACAAAACCCGGTCCGGCGTGACGACCACCCCGGACCGGGTGAAGTGCAGTTGCTACGAGAACTGCGAATACTGCAAGTGCTGCGAATGCAACGAGGTCAAGCGCCGCGGCGCTGCGGCGAAGAACCGGACTCGTCGGAAGAGTCCTCGTCATCGTCGTCGTTATAGCGATCCGCGTACTGGGCGTACGGGTCGTCTTCTTCCTCGTCGTCGTCTTCGAACGGCTCGCTGTTCGGCGGCTGTTGCGAAGTCGAAGCGCCCAGCTCATTGGCCAGACGCGAGAGGTCAGTCCCGCCGCTGCTGTACTTCAGCTGGCGGGCGACCTTCGTCTGCTTGGCCTTTGCCCGGCCGCGCCCCATGGCTCGACCCCCTCGGATATGGGGCTTGGTGACCCCAGAGTCTTGACACGCGTTCATGATCAGGAACGGGCTCTCCGTGGAGAGGCCGGTCCGTAGGGCTTCCACGGTACCTGCTCCTGCGGCCATACGGTACGTCGCCCGCAGGACGCGCCTCGGCGCACAACCCGCGAGGAGCCCCGTCCTCGCTGGTCAACTGCGATTTTAACCTCTTCTTGCCGGGCGACCCGCCGACGGGGGTGAGTCTTGTCTCTCGCGCACGTCGGCGGGGCCCTTTCGCGGCACTCGCGGGGTCAGGGGCGGCGGGCCTCCGCCATCCTCTGCTCGGCGATCCTGTCGGCTGCGGCGGCCGGCGGAATGCCATCCACCTTTGCGCGAGCGAATATGGCGAGAGTGGTGTCGAAGATCTTTGACGCCTTCGCCTTGCACCGGTCGAAGTCGAAGCCGTGCAGCTCGTCGGCGACCTGGATCACGCCGCCGGCGTTCACCACGTAGTCGGGCGCGTAGAGGATCCCGCGGTCGGCGAGGTCCTTCTCCACACCCGGGTGCGCGAGCTGGTTGTTGGCGGCGCCGCAGACCACCTTCGCGGTGAGCACCGGCACGGAGTCGTCGTTCAGGGCGCCGCCGAGCGCGCAGGGGGCGTACACGTCCAGGCCCTCGACCCGGATCAGGGCCTCGGTGTCGGCGACGGCCGTCACGGACGGGTGCTTGTGGATGACGCGGCGCACGGACTCCTCCCGTACATCCGTGATCACGACCTCGGCGCCGTCCGACAGGAGGTGCTCCACGAGGTGGTGGCCGACCTTGCCGACGCCCGCGACGCCGACCTTGCGGCCGCGCAGCGACGGGTCGCCCCACAGGTGGTCGGCCGATGC
Source organism: Streptomyces sp. NPDC055189 (assembly GCF_053606765.1). Lineage (NCBI taxonomy): Bacteria > Bacillati > Actinomycetota > Actinomycetes > Kitasatosporales > Streptomycetaceae > Streptomyces > Streptomyces sp. NPDC055189. Next base: position 3,635 of record NZ_JBSGSG010000017.1, on the reverse strand, counting down.
GCGCATGCCCTGGAAGACACCGAAGGCGGTGAGCACGGACGAGTCGCCCGCGCCGCCGTTCTCGGGGGAGCGTCCGGTCGTCCAGCGGCATTCGCGCGCGACGACGTCCATGTCCGCGACGTACGTACCGACGTCGCACGCCGTCACGTAGCGACCGCCGACCGAGGCCACGAAGCGGCCGTAGGCGAGCAGGAGCTCCTCGCTCTTGATCTGCTCCGGATCGCCGATGATCACGGCCTTGCCGCCGCCGTGGTCGAGACCGGCCATGGCGTTCTTGTACGACATCCCGCGCGCGAGGTTCAGCGCGTCAGCGACGGCGGCTTCCTCGCTCGCGTACGGATAGAAGCGGGTGCCGCCGAGGGCGGGGCCCAGGGCGGTGGAGTGGATGGCGATGACGGCCTTGAGGCCGCTGGCACGGTCCTGGCAGAGCACTACTTGCTCATGGCCTCCCTGGTCCGAGTGGAACAGGGTGTGCAGGACGCCGTTGTCTGCTTCGGTCACGGTGGTGACTCCCGGTCAAGTGGCGGCGGTTAGGCGGGCGCCCGTGCGGGTGGCGGGGCCCGTTGGGCATGAGACTAGAGCCTGGGAGAACCCGCTGACCGCGCAGTGCCGAGGATCACCCTCTCCTGTCGCGCTGGAAGCACGATGGAGTTCGGCCATGGGTTCGGGCACGGGTTCGGCCGCGGGTTCGGTCGTGACACGATTTGCAGTGTTTTCCAGCCGGTAGGCGGGGGAGGGAGCAGCCGTGCCCAAGGTGTCTTCATTGGTTGTCCCGTACGCGTCCTACTTGCGCGTCTATGAGCCGCTCGCCGCCTTCCCGGAGCCCGAGCGCGGCCACTGGGCGCGCTACGCGCGTCGCGCCGACCGCCCCTCGTACCAGGACGAACTCCGCCGTTCCCTGGCGGACTTGCTGCCCACGCCGCCCGTCCCCGTGCCGGTGCACGAGAGCAGCGACGCGTTCGTGGTGGAGGCCGACGGGGTGGTGTGCGTCTGCCCCTGGCGCACCCGGCTGCGCGGCTGGCAGGCCCTGGGGGATCTGGCCGGGCAGCTGCCCCCGCCGGTCCTCGACGCGGTCCTGCCGCCGGTGGTGCGCCGCCAGACGGCCGCGGACTACGAACAATGGCTTGCCCGCAACCCCGACGCGCGCCCCTGGATCCGTACGTCCACGTGGCAGGTGCCGCTGAACTGGTTCGTGCTCGTCTCGGACGAGGAGCGTCAGTTCGAGAAGGGGTACGAGGGATACGAGGAGGGGCGCGAGGACGGCGAGACGGTGGCCTGCGCGCCCGTCCTGCGCTACCGCACGCCGATGGTGCAGGCGCGGCGCCGGGTGGCCCGCGGGCTCAGGACGCTGCGGGACACGATCGACGACGGGCCGCTCGTCGACGGGCTCATGGACGTGGGCCGGTGGCTGGAGGAGTTCCATCCGCGCTCCCTGGTCGAGCTCGACTACGGCGGGCTCGTGCACGCCCTGTCCGAGGAGCAGCTCGACGAGGACCACTCGGCGGCGGATGTCGCGGAAGGAATCGAGGCGCTGCGCGACGGCGACGGCGAGGGGGCCGGCGAGGCGTATGCGAGGCTCATGGAGCGATGGAAGGCGGTCCGGGACCGTCAGTTCTCGAACTGAGCGTCAGCCGGGCCGTTCGTCGCTCCCCCTGGATCGGCATCCCGTGGGTCGTCCCGTCATCCATACGCGGCGCCTACACGGGACGTTGGTCCCGATCCGGGCTTTTGTGTCAAGCGTGACGGACCGCACTTACTGCGCCCTTGCGCCCAACACCCACCCTCGTGCCAAAATAGGACAAGGAGTCCGGGGAGGGCTCCTTCCGTCCATGTCTGGGCGGAATACTCAGCATTGCACGCTATGGGGGGTCTGTTGACTCCTGATCGCTCTGTGACTGATCGTCACTGTGGCGTGACTGTCCGCTATGGCATGGTCCATCGGCTTCCGTCGCTGATAGACACCTGGGAGGGCAATTCCATCGGTTTGGCCGACGTGGCTGGACGGATGGTGTAGTTGTAGTGCCGAGGACAAGCCGTTCGTCCTATAACCGACTCGACTCGCGTCCGCCATTTCGGGCAACGCGGGTCAAGGTGCAGAATTTAGAGGAATGAACCGAGAAGGTTCGGTTCTCCGAGGAGGCCGCTCATGACCGCTCGCACCCCTGATGCCGAGCCGCTGCTGACCCCGGCTGAGGTTGCCACGATGTTCCGCGTCGACCCCAAGACGGTGACGCGCTGGGCCAAGGCTGGCAAGCTCACGTCGATTCGCACGCTCGGCGGCCATCGCCGTTACCGCGAGGCTGAGGTCCGCGCACTGCTCGCGGGTATCCCGCAGCAGCGCAGCGAGGCCTGAACTACCGCATAACCGCAGTACCCGGACGAAACGCACGACCGCTGCTGGGTCCCCCAATCCGGCCGCAACGTCCGATTTTTAGCTACATGCGACGCGGGTCCCGCCCCAACGGGTCCCACGCCTGAGCCTCATGGGTGAGTCGTTCGAGATCGCGCTGGACTCCGCCGGGTCCAGCGCGATCTTTTTTGTGCGCCCACGGATGAGCGCTGGTGAGTGCCGCTGTGAGCGGGCTTGTTGGTCTCTGGGGGGTGCTGTCGTCACGCTGTGGGGAGGCTGTGGCGCGACCCCCGCGCCGGCCTTGTCGCGTCCGGGCGGACGCTGTGCGGGGCGGCTGCGGGGCGGTGCAATTGCACATATTAAATTGACTGGTTGTAAGACGGGTGTAAGTTCCGGGGTTTCCAAAAGAAGTTCGGTGACACCCGTCACACGCCGTGAACCTTGTTGCCCCCGATGTCTCTGAGTTAGAGGAGATTCCGGACCAAGCGGGGGAGTTGGCTCCGCAGGCCCGGGGGCCTACCCCTCACCCTGCCACCACCGAGGTGGCCCCCGGGTCGGCTTTGGTCACGCGTTCGGGGGACTTTCGTCCTCGCCGCTCTCCCAGTCGCCCTCACAGCCGCTCTGAGCGCCCGGAGAGGTCTCCAGGGCCAGGCGCTCCAGGCGGTGGCAGATGGGGCAGTGCCGGGTCAGGTGGCGGTAGCTCGTCGCCGCGGAGAGGTGGGCGCGGAGCAGAGCGCGTGTCTCGTGCCGTGCGGATGCCGCCGAAGCCGTCATACGCCACCTCCAGATGAGGAACCGGTCCCGCCCCGCTCCCTGCTGTCTGGGTACCGGCGGAATGTGACGCAGTCAAGACGCGGGGCAGGGGAAGGGGCTGCGGGGGTGGAACGCCGGAAGCGGCACTCGACAGGGCGGAGAAACTTGCGGCTTCGCCGCGGGCGCGGCCTCCACCTTGACGGGGTGGCGAGCATCTCGACGGGGTGGCGGGCGGGGGAGGGCAACGCGGGAAGGGCCGCACTCTTGCGAGTGCGGCCCTTGTGTTGCTGCGGTCCTGGCGGGATTTGCTGTGTCTGATTGCGGCTTCGCCGCGGGCGCGGCCTCCGCCTCGACAGGGTGGCGGGCGGGCGGGGGAGCCGGAGGTGCCACGCAAGAGGGGCCGCACTCTTGCGAGTGCGGCCCTTGTGCTGCTGCGGTCCTGACGGGATTTGCTGTGTCTGATTGCGGCTGCGCCGCGGGCGCGGCCTCCGGGAGTGGCTGTGCCACGCAAGAGGGGCCGCACTCTTTCGAG
>NZ_JBSGSG010000016.1:0-155507 GCF_053606765.1 Streptomyces sp. NPDC055189 | reverse complement strand
CACCTGGCGTGCGGGGGCTTCGGCCGTTTCCGATGCCGGGCGGGGTGTTCACTTCGTGTACGGCGGGATGGCCGCTTCGCCCGCCGCCTCCCGCAGGACGTCCTTGAGCATGTCCGGAGTCAGCCGTCCGGTGAACGTGTTGCGCTGGCTGACGTGGAAGCAGCCGTACAGGGTGACCGGTCCGGGGGCCGGGGGTGTGACGGGCTCCGGAGAGCCGCCGGCGGCTGCCCGTACTCCCGCGCGCTCCAGCGTCACCCGCGTGCCGTGCGCGAACTTCGGCCGTGGCTTCGGCACCTGCCACCCCGCCGCCGCGAAGGCCGGCAGCGCCGCCTGCCAGCCGAAGGCGCCGAGAATCACCGCCGACCTGAGACGCGGCCCCAACAGCTCCATCTCGCGTACGAGCCACGGCCTGCACATGTCGCGCTCGCCGGGAGTCGGCTTGTTCTCGGGCGGGGCGCAGTGCACCGGCGACGTCACCCGTACCCCGCGCAGCGTCAGTCCGTCGTCCACGGACACCGCCAACGGCTTCGATGCCAGGCCCAGTTCGTACATCGCCTTGTACAGGACGTCCCCGGAGCGGTCGCCCGTGAACATCCGGCCCGTCCGGTTGCCTCCGTGCGCCGCGGGGGCGAGCCCGATGACCAGCATGGAGGCATCCGCGGGCCCGAACCCGGGCACCGGCCGCGCCCAGTACGTCCAGTCCATGAAGGCGGCCCGTTTGACCCGCCCGACCTCCTCGCGCCAGGCGACGAGGCGCGGGCAGGCGGCGCACCCCGAGACACGTGCGTCCAGCTCGGTCAGCGGATCCATGCGGGCCACCCCGGATCGTCCTCCATCGGTTCGTCCGTCCTCAGAACAGCTCGTCGTCCGTGGAACGGACGATCCTGGCCTGCATGTTCCGTTCCATCATCTGTAGCGCGGCCTCGGCAAGGTCACTGTGGATGCTCGCGCAGGCGTCCTCGGCCACGACGACTTCCAGATGCCTGATGTGGGCATCGAGCGCCGAGTAGAGGATGCACTGCTCGGTCACCTGGCCGCAGAGGAGCACGGAATCGATGCCGCGCTGGCGGAGCAGGTACTCCAGCGGGGTGTCGTAGAAGATCGAGTGCCGGGCCTTCACCACGAAGAGCGAGTCGCCCTCGGGGCGGATCGGAGCGACCAACTCGGCGTGCGGGCCGCTCAGGACGATGTTCAGGAGCTCGTCGTGGTGGGAGCGCCACAGGCCGAAATTGTCGTTGGCGTAGATCACCGTGATGTCGTCGGCCCGCGCCCGCTCGATCAGTCTGCGGACGTTGGGCAGCACTTCCTTGACCGACTTCCGGAGGATTTCCGCGTCCGGGTGGTCGTACAGGTTGATCATGTCGACGATGACGAGTGCCTGCTGAGCCATGCCCCGAGTCCATCACGCGCCCCACGCGTAACGCGGGTGCCCCGCCAGCAGACGCGGTGACTGCCGGGCGACGCGGAAAATGGCTGGCGCCGTGTCCGGTCGCGGCGGGATGCTCCCGGATGTCCGGGCCGGAGGGAGCATCGTGATGACCGTTGACGCGTCGGGGCCGTCCGGGGACGGGCCCGAGGTCCGCGTCGCCGCCGGAGCGCTGCGCGGCACGCGGGAGGCAGGGGTGGCGGTCTTTCGCGGCATCCCGTTCGCCGCGCCGCCGGTGGGCCCGCTGCGCTTCGCCGCGCCGCAGCCGGTACAGGGGTGGGAGGGGGTGCGGGCCGCGCGGTCGTACGGACCGCCGCCCCCTCAGGGCGGCCACTTCGGCATGGACGCGCTGGCGCGCGAGGTGACGGGCGAAGACTGGCTGACGGACGGGGACTGGCTGACGGTCAATGTCTGGTCGCCCGGGCCGGGACCCGGCGCGGAGCTGCCGGTGATGGTGTGGATCCAGGGCGGCGCCTACACGATCGGCATGTCAGGCCTTCCCGAGTACGACGGCGGCCGCCTCGCGCGTGAGGGCGGCGTCGTCGTCGTGACGTTCAACTACCGGGTGGGCATCGAGGGCTTCGGGCAGATCGAGGGGGCGCCCGCCAACCGGGGGCTGCTCGACCAGGTCGCCGCTCTGGAGTGGGTGCGGGACAACATCCGGGCCTTCGGCGGCGATCCGGCGCGCGTCACGCTCTTCGGCCAGTCGGCGGGCGCCGGATCGGTCGCCGCGCTCCTTGCGATGCCGCGTGCGGCCGGGCTGTTCGGCCGGGCCGCCGCGCAGAGTGTGCAGGGCACGTTCTTCGCGCCGGAGCTCGCCGCCGACATCGCCGCCGCCTGCGCCGCCGAGCTCGGGCTGAAGCCCACCGTGGCCGACCTGTCCACGGTGGACCCGGAGCTGCTGTCCGCCGCCGGTGACGCGGTCGGCGCCGACATGGGCCGGTGGGCACCGCGTTGGGGCCGGGTGGCGCACAGGTCGATCGCCTTCTCGCCGGTCGTCGAGGGAGATGTGCTGCCGGTGACTCCCTGGCAGGCCCTTGCCGACGGCGCCTGCCGCGGCATCGGGCTCCTCGTCGGCCACACCCGCGACGAAGCGCGGCTGCTCACCGCGCTCGACGGGCTGCTGGGCCAGGTGACACCGGAGCAGGCGGCGAGCGCCCTGCGCGTCTTCGGCCCCGGGCAGGACGGCGCACGCGGCTACCACGACGCTTTCCCGGCCGCGGGCCCGGACCAGTTGCACGAACTGGTGCAGTCCGACTGGCTGTTCCGCATGCCGAGCCTGCACCTCGCCCTGGCCCAGACCGCCGCCGGTGGTCGCGCCCACGTCTACGAACTGACGTGGCCCGCACCGGGCATGGGCGGCATGCTGGGCGCCTGCCACGGCCTCGACGTGCCGCTCGTCTTCGGCAACCTGGACCGTGGCCGGCCCGCCGCACTGATCGGCGAGGGCCCGCCGCCGGAGGCGGAGGCGCTGTCCGCCCGCATGCGCGCCGCGTGGACGGCGTTCGCCGCGAACGGCGATCCCGGCTGGCCCGGGTACGACGCCGCTCAGCGCCTCGTGCAGCTCTTCGACACCCGGCCGGCTGTCACGGCGTACCCGGAAGAGTCCTCCCGCCGGATCTGGCAGCACCACGACTTCTCCGCCCTGCCGCTGATCGACGACCGCCCCGCCGGGTAACGGTCGACCACGTCGGCCTTCAGCGGGCGACCGCTTCGATGGCGAGGCGGAGCTTCAGGCGGCGGCCTGTCATGCCTTTGGCCGTGGTCACGCCGAACGCGTACCGGTCGACGGTGGCCGTGCCCTCGACGATCAGCCGCCGCCCGTCCGGCACCACCGCCCCGACAGTGACGGAGACGGGCTGTGTGACGCCCCGCACCGTCAACTCCCCCGGCAGCTCCGCCGTACCCCTCGCGGTTTCCGCCACCCGGCGGCTGCGGAACTCGATCTCCGGATACCCGGCGGCATCGAGATAGTCGGCGGATACGACATGCCGGTCGCGGCGCCCCAGACCCGAGTCGAACGTGTCCGCCCGGATCGTCACGTCCACCGAGGAGTCCTCCACGGCATCGGTCACGGTGATCTGCCCCCGGCCGATGCCGAAGGTGCCCCGCACCGGGAACAGTCCGAACACCGTGCGCGTCCGGAACCGCACCGTCGATGCCGCCGGGTCGATCTCGTACGTGCCGCTCTCCGGGACGCTCTGCTCTTTCCGCATCGGCAGGACCATGGCGCCCGCGCCTCCCTCTTCCGACGTCCGCGGCAGCTCGTCCGCCACCGCGGTCACTGAACTCATCGTGCTCGCCGGGCGAGGCAGCGGGCAGATTCGGATGTCTCCGATCCGCCGGTACAAATGTCACCTGGCCCGCGCCTGTCCCGGCGGCGGTGGAAGGGGAGCCCTATCAGCCCCTCGTCAATGCCGAATCGACCCGGGGCGGTTCCGCTCGCTAACGTGTGAACGGACCGAGCTCCTCCCACCGTTCGGCGGGGTGGACGCGGTCCTGTCCAGCGAGGAGTTGATCGATATGCGCAGGCTCACGCAGCGCCGCCACATCGACCTCGGACGTCTTGCCGGCTCCTTCTGTCGCCGCTGACCTCCGGCCTCCGCTCGGCCCTTCTTTCCCTCGCTGATCGACCGAAGACGCGTGCGCGGCCTCTTCCGCCCTGCGTGATCGACACCTGGTGACCGACGCGCCCTGACGCATGCCTCTTTGGCGCCGCTCGGCCTGCATACCCCTGTCCCGGGCCTCGCCCCGCCGTCTCACCCGCACGCGTACCCCCGCATGCCCCGAACCCCCAGGAGCTCCCCCATGTCATCCGAACCCGCACGCTTCGCGTACTGGGTCCCCAACGTCAGCGGCGGCCTCGTCACCAGCAAGATCGAGCAGCGCACCGACTGGGGCTACGACTACAACCGCGAACTGGCCGTCCTCGCCGAGAACAACGGCTTCGACTACGCCCTGAGCCAGGTGCGCTACATGGCCAGCTACGGCGCCGAGTTCCAGCACGAGTCGACCAGCTTCAGCCTCGCCCTGCTGCTCGCCACCCAGCGCCTGAAGGTGATCGCCGCCGTCCATCCGGGCCTGTGGCACCCGGGGGTGCTCGCCAAGCTCGGTGCGACGGCCGACCAGCTGTCGGGCGGGCGGTTCGCCGTCAACGTGGTCAGTGGCTGGTTCAAGGACGAGTTCACCGCACTCGGCGAGCCCTGGCTGGAGCACGACGAGCGCTACCGCCGCTCGGAGGAGTTCATCCGGGCGCTGCGCGACATCTGGACCGAGGACCACGCCGAACTGGCCGGTGACTTCTACCGGATCCGCGACTTCTCCCTCAAGCCCAAGCCCCTCAACACCCCCGAGCGCCCGCACCCGGAGATCTTCCAGGGCGGCAACTCCACCGCGGCCCGCGCCATGGCGGGCCGCGTGTCCGACTGGTACTTCTCCAACGGCAAGGACTTCGACGGCGTCACCGAGCAGATCCAGGACGTGCGTTCATCGGCCGCGGCGGCCGGACGCACCCCGCCCCGCTTCGGTCTCAACGGTTTCCTCATCGCCCGTGACACCGAGGCCGAGGCCCGCGAGACGCTCCGCGAGATCGTCGCCAAGGCCGACACCGACGCGGTGGAGGGCTTCGGCGCCGCCGTGAAGCAGGCAGGACGGTCCGCCGCCGACGGCAAGGGCATGTGGCAGGACTCCTCCTTCGAGGACCTCGTCCAGTACAACGACGGTTTCCGTACGGGTCTCATCGGCACCCCGGAACAGATCGCGGAGCGCATCGTCGCCTACAAGAAGCTCGGCGTGGATCTCTTCCTGCTCGGGTTCCTGCACTACCTCGAAGAGGTGGAGTACTTCGGCAAGAAGGTGCTCCCGATCGTCCGTGAGCTCGAAGCCTCGGCCACCCCCGCGGCCACCCACTGACGCACCACCTGCCCCACCACAACTCCCCCAGAGAGGCAGCAACATGAGCACCGTCACGCCCGCCGACTGGCAGACCCTCCCCATCCCCACGGACTCCCGGGCCTGGATCGACCGCGCCTCGCAGGTCGCGGCCGTCCTGGCCACCGACGCCGTCGCCCGCGACAAGGCGGGCCACACCCCCTACGCCGAGGTCCAGTTGCTCAAGGACTCCGGTCTGGTCACGCTCCTCGGGCCGGTCGAGCACGGCGGCGCCGGTCAGGACTGGCCGACGGCCTACCGCGTCGTGCGCGAGGTCGCCAAGGCCGACGGTTCGATCGGCCAGCTGCTCGGCTACCACTACCTGTGGAACTGGGCCGCCCGCCTGGTCGGCACCCGCGAGCAGTGGGAGCACGTCGAGGCCGAGGCCGCCCGCGAGCGGTGGTTCTTCGGCGGCGCGGTCAATCCCCGCGACCACGACGTGGTGGTCACGGAGGACGGCGACGACCTGGTCTTCACCGGCCGCAAGACCTTCTCCACCGGCAGCAGGGTCTCCGACGTCACCGTGCTCGAAGGGGTGCTGGAGGGCACGGACAAGCATGTCTTCGCCATCGTGCCCTCCGACAGCGAGGGCCTGACCTTCCACGACGACTGGGACAACATCGGCCAGCGGCTCACCGAGAGCGGCGGCGTGAGCCTGGACGGCGTGCGCACACCGTGGGCGTCGGCCGCCGGATACGTCGGCAAGGAGTTCACGCCGCGCGTCTACAACACGCTCAACGTCCCCACCATCCAGCTGGTCTTCGTCAGCTTCTACCTCGGCATCGCAGCAGGGGCCCTGGAGACCGCCGCCTCCTACACCACGGCCAGGTCACGCCCCTGGCTGCACGGCGGCCACGAAGCGGCCGTCGACGAGCCGTACGTCATCGACATCTACGGTGATCTCACCGCCAAGCTGTGGGCCGTCGAGGCCCTGGCCGATGCCGTCGCCCTGGAGGGCCAGGCGCTGCACGACGATCCGGACGCGGTCACCGAGCAGTCCCGCGGGGCGTTCGAGGTGCGGGTCGCGGCGGTGAAGGCGCGCGCCACGGAGGTCGCTCTGGAGATCACCAACCAGGTCTTCGAGGTGACCGGCGCCCGCTCCACCGCATCGGCCGAGGGACTCGACCGCTTCTGGCGCAACGTACGCACCCACACCCTGCACGACCCCGTCGCCTACAAGCGCCGCGAGGTCGGCCGTCACGTCCTCACCGGTGAGCTCCCGGAACCCACCTGGTATTCGTGATCCTGTGCCATGACGCCGCGAGGACGCTCAGTGGCTGCCGGTGAGTTCGCCGCTGAGCTTCTCGTGGATCCGGGCGCTCGGACCGTTCAGGCCGATGATCTCCACCGTCTTGCCGCGCTGGGCGTACTTGATCCCGATCGTGTCCAGGGCGGCTACGGAGGAGGCGTCCCAGACGTGGGCGGCCGTCAGATCGATGACGACCTTGTCGGGGTCGCCGGCGTAGTCGAACCGTTCGACGAGATCGTTGGCGGAGGCGAAGAACAGCGCACCGGTGACGGTATAGGTGACGTTGTCGTCGTGATGGTCACGGATGGCGGTGACCTCGGCGTGCTGGGCGACGCGCTTGGCGAAGACGGCCATCGCCGTGAGCGATCCCGCGACCACGCCGACCGCGAGGTTGTGCGTGGCGACCACGCACGCCACGGTGACGACCATGACCGTGATCTCGCCCGCGGGCATACGCTGCAGCGTCTTGGGCGCGATGGAGTGCCAGTCGAAGGTCGCGAAGCAGACCATCACCATCACGGCGACCAGCGCGGCCATGGGGATGTCGGAGACGACAGGTCCGAAGACGATGCACAGGACCATCAGGAAGGCGCCCGCGAGGAAGGTGGACAGGCGGGTGCGGGCCCCGGACACCTTCACGTTGATCATCGTCTGGCCGATCATGGCGCAGCCGCCCATGCCGCCGAAGAAGCCGGTGACGATGTTGGCGATGCCCTGGCCGATGGACTCGCGCTTCTTGGAGGAGCGGGTGTCGGTGATGTCGTCGACGAGCTTGGCGGTCATCAGGGACTCCATCAGGCCGACCAGCGCCATGGCGAGCGCGTAGGGCGCGACGGTCGTCAGCGTGTCCACGGTGAACGGCACATCGGGCAGGGCCGGCACCGGCAGGGACGACGGCAGTTCCCCCTTGTCGCCGACGGCCGGCACCGCGATCCCGGCGGCGACCGTGACGGCCGTGAGGACGACGATCGAGACGAGCGGGGCCGGAACCACCTTGGTGACCTTGGGGAAGAACACCATGAGGGCGAGCCCTGCCGCGATCAGCGGGTAGACGGGCCAGGGCACGTCGTGCATCTCGGGGACCTGCGCCATGAAGATCAGGATGGCGAGGGAGTTCACGAAGCCGACCATCACGCTGCGCGGCACGAACCGCATCAGTTTGGCGACGCCGATCGCGCCGAGGACGACCTGGAAGACACCGGCCAGGATCACGGCCGCGACGAGATACCCGAAACCGTGCTCGCGGTTCAGCGGCGCGATCACCAGCGCGACGGCGCCGGTCGCCGCCGAGATCATCGCGCGGCGCCCGCCGACGACGGAGATGGTCACGGCCATCGTGAACGAGGCGAACAGGCCGATCGCGGGGTCGACCCCGGCGATGATCGAGAACGAAATCGCCTCGGGGATCAGCGCGAGACCGACCACCAGACCGGCGAGCGCCTCGGTGCGCCAGACCTTCGGGTCGGACAGCCAGTCGGGGCGCAGGCCACGCAGCCGTGCGGCCGGGGACAGTGCGGACGTGGACAAGAGAGGTACCTGTCGTGCTCGGGCAGCGCCTGGCATGACCCGGGGCGTGCGAAAAATGCGAAGACCCTAACGTTACGGCAGCGGGCGAGGGTGATTCAGTTGCCGGCGCCCTTGCCGATGTAGAGCTCGGCGAACGCGGCGGCGGCGGCCGGCGAGCGCAGGATCCTGCGCAGCCGGGCGGCGGCCGTGCCCGCCCTGAACGGATCACCCGACGACGTGCCGTGCAGCAGCTCGGAGAGCCACTGGGAGAACTCCTGGTACTGCCACACCCGCGAAAGACAGGCCTCCGAGTAGCCGTTCAGGGCGCTGTCGTCGCCTTTCGCGCAGTGGGCCACGAGTGCGTCGCCGAGCAGCAGCGCGTCGTGCAGCGCCAGGTTCATGCCCTTCGCGGCGATCGGAGCGGCGAGGTGGGCGGCGTCGCCCGCGAGATAGAGGCGCCCGCGGGACATGGGTTCCACGACGTAGTTGTGCATGTCCAGGACGCGCTTCTCGATCAGTCGCCCCTCGGTGAGCGGCGGCGCCCCCGCCACCGAGAGCCGGGCGTGCAGCTCGGACCAGACGCGCTCGTGCGGCCAGTTCGCGGGGTCGTCGCCGGGCGGGCACTCCAGGTAGTAGCGGGTGACCTCGGGGCTTCGGGCCATGTGGGCCGCGAAGCCGCGCGGGTGGATGCCGAAGACGACGCAGTCCGACGACGGCGGCGCCTCGGCGAGCAGGGCGAGCCAGCCGATGCCGTAGTCGTGCCGGGCGACGGTGGCCTGCTCCGGCCCCGGGTAGGTGCGCGTCACACCGCGCGCGCCGTCGCAGCCCGCGACGGCGTCGCAGTCGAGACGTATGCGCTCGCCCGACGCCGGATCCGTGTACGACACCGCGGGGCGGTCCGTGTCGATGCCGTCCAGTTCCACGTCGCGTACGCCGAAACGGATGTCGCCGCCCGCGCGGTCGGCGTAGGCGCCCACCAGATCCGTCACCAACAGGGGCTGCGGATAGACGAAGTGGCGGTTCCCCGACAGCTCGCCGTAGGGGAACCGGTGGCGCTCCCCCGCCCAGCGGAACTCGCATTCGCCGTGGGTCTGCGCGTGCGCGAGGAGCCGGTCGGCAAGGCCACGCTGCTCCAGGGCACGCACCGCCCACTCCTCGATGAAGCCCGCACGGGGCCGCTGTTCGATGAACTCCCTGCTCTCCGTCTCCAGGACCACGCAGTCCACTGAGGCGGCCCGCAGGATGTTGGCGACGGTGAGCCCCGCCGGTCCGGCTCCTACGACGACGATGCGGGCGCGCCGTCGCGGCGCGGAGTGCTCGGGAGCGGGGGCGAGGTCCATCCGGAAATTATGACGGGTACACGACGAGCGGGAGACCACCCCGAATGCGGGTGCGACAATCTGGCCGGGACCACGCCCGTGCCAGATCTCCGGAGCGTCGGTCCTGTTGCGGGAGGCGCCGGTCATGGACGTCCCCGGGGCAGCGGCGCCCCGGCGGACCGGCGATGGGGAGGAGTCGACGGTGCTGGAGTGGCGGTACATCGCCAAGGGCGTGCGGGTGGTTCCCGAACCCGTGGCCACGCCCTTCCTCTGGACGGGTGCCTGCGCGGGCGCGTTCGCGCTGGTGACGGTGCTCGATCTGCTCGGTGCGCTCGACCGCACGGGGCTCGCGCTCGCGGCTCTCTCGCTGCTTGCCGCGCTGCTCGGCGTGCGGGGCCGTTTCGCCGCGGCGCCGGGGACGGCCCTGCTGTGCTGGATGCTGCTGAACTATTTCGCCGCCCATCCCATAGGGGAGATCTCCTGGGCCGGGCACCGGGACCCCGAGTGGATGGGCTGTCTGCTGGCCGCGGCCCTCATCGGCACGACGGCGGGCCGCGTCCTGCACGCCCGCGCCGCCTACCGCCGCATCAGCCCGTACGACGGCACGGGCTGACCCCGGCCGACGCTGACCCCGGCCGACCCGGCCGGAGGCACGGCAAATCGTTTCCGGTGGCGCGTTGATGCTTCTACTGTGGCGCGGTGACGACTCAAGTGATCGTTCTCAATGGCGGTTCCAGCTCCGGCAAGTCCGGCATCGCGCGGTGTCTGCAGGCGGTGCTGCCCGATCCGTGGCTGACGTTCGGATGCGACACGTTCGTCGACGCGCTGCCCGCGTCGATGCGCACCGCGTCGGACGGCATCGAGGTCGCCGCGGACGGCGAGGTGACCGTCGGCCCCGAGTTCCGCACCCTGGAGGCGGCCTGGATCGAGGGCATCGCGGCGATGGCCCGGGCGGGCGCCAGGGTCATCGTGGACGAGGTCTTCCTCGGCGGTCCGGCGTCACAGGAGCGCTGGCGCAAGTCCCTCGGTGATCTGCCGGTGCTGTGGGTCGGCGTCCGCTGTGCCGGCGCGATCGCCGCGGGCCGGGAGACGGCGCGGGGCGACCGGGTCTTCGGCATGGCGGCCTCCCAGGCGGATCTGGTCCACCGCGGCGTGCTCTACGACATGGAAGTGGACACGACGCAGACCGAGTCCCTGGAGTGCGCACGGGCCATCGCGGCCCGCATCGCCTGACCGGGGAGCCCCCGCCCGGCCGCCGTCACCGCCACCTCCGGGGAAATCACACAGGGCCGGCGGGTAAACGGAACTAAAATCCGCCCCGCCTAAGCCTATTGCAGTAGGTCCGCGCAGAGAATTCGTTCGGAATAACCAAGCCCTCCGCGCCATGAATACTCCTGATACGCGTGACGGCGTCCGGGGCAGCTAGTGCCCCGGACGCCATCAGTGCCCTGAGAACGGCGCTTTCGCGCCTGGCTCCTCGGGTCAGTGACCCGGGCCAAGACCGCCGTAGTAACCGCCGAGCTGGTCGCGGTACGCGGGGTCGCCCAGGTGCTTCTCCTTGTCGAACTCGGGCGCGTCCTTGATCTGGTCCTTGGTGCGCGAGACCAGGATCTTCCGCGCCTCGTGGTCGATGGCGGTGACGGTGCTCGCAGGCAGCAGCACCTCCTTGCCGAAGATCCACACGCCGGTGTCGACGACGATGTACTGGTTGGCGACCTCGTTCGAGTGCTTGTCGACCTTGCCGATGTGGCCGTCGGCGGCCTCGACCTTGTAGCCGGTCAGGTCGGCGTCCGGGCCGTGCCCGGCAGTGGGAACGTAGCTCCAGATTTCGTTGCTCATCGAGAACTCCTCAATTGATTTTCCCTGAAACGCAGGGATTTCAGATAACGGGAGGGGATGATCAACCTCCAACGCATCGGGTGCCCTGCCGATAAAGGGCCAAACAGAAACTTCCGGCCGTCTCAGCGGCGAATTCCGCTGCCCGGTCAGAGCAAGTCGCGGGGCACGGTTTCGTTCCAGGTCCGCGAGAACACCCGCCGGTCGCCCTCGTATCCGTCCAGGGTGGCGTCCACCCGGAAGTTGCCCTCGTCGCAGCTGAGGACGGTGCGGGTCTCCACCCGTACGTCCCAGTCGTCACGGCGGAAGGACATCGTCCAGGCCGACTCCCCGGTGGCGGAGGTGAAGTCCTCGGCCACGGAGGTGTAGCGCTCGTAGGCCCGGCGGCCGACATCGAGGCCGATGTCGTCGATCCGCGTCGTCCCCCGGTCCTTGACGATCTCCAGCTCCGCGGCGTAGTCGACCAGGTCACGCTTGACCTGCCAGCGCTCCTCGGGGGCGACCAGCTGGGTCGATGGCCGCGGTCGGGTGCCTTCCGGTTCACCGAAGGGCTCCTCGGGCACGGCGTCGGGCGCCTCCACCGGGCGGACCGGCAGCGTCAGGGTGCTCGATGTCTCGTGCACGGTCAGGAGCACCGGCTTGGGCGGCGGCCAGGCCAGCGGCCAGTACGAGGTGGAGAGCGAGAGCCGGATGCGGTGACCGGGCGGGAAGGCCTGGGCGACGCCGTTGAGCGGGATGACCGCGCGATAGCGGCGCCCGGGTTCGAGGGGGCGCGGGTCACTGTTGTGCGCGTCGCCCCGGGTGAGGTTGAGCAGGCCGTAACTGACGCGGGTGGCACTGCCGTCGGGGGCCACGTCGGAGATACGGGCCGCGACCATGGCGACGGGTTCGCTGACGCTCAGGTCGAGTTCGACGCTCGGCGAGCCCAGGATCTCCGTGCGCTCGGTCAGCGGGTCGGTCTCGAAGACCAGCGAGCCGCCGTCCTCCTCACGCTGGTCGTAGGGCAGGTCGGGGGGCGCGTTGTAGGAGGCCCACTTACCCCCGAACTGGCCTACGGACAGCGGTGATTGGACGGAGAGCCCCTCATCGGGCCCCCCGCTCCCGGCGCTTTCGCCCGAAGCCTCCGCATCGGTCGCCTCCGCATCGGTGAGCGGCCCGGAGAGCCCGTGACGCGTCAGGCGGCGCACCACGGGGGTGATGTGCGGGGACGGCCAAGACGGCTCACCCACCCAGCGGCCGGGGCGTTCCTCGTACGACGTGGACGGCGGCACGCTGTCCTGCATCCACGTCCGCAGCATGGGGCCTTCCATGACGCCGTTGTCGGCGCCCTTCAGCCAGTGGTCCCACCACCGCACCACTTCCTGGAGATAGCCGATGGCGGGGCCGGGCTCGCCGAGGTGGGGGAACTTGTGGGACCAGGGGCCGATCAGTCCCTTGCGCGGCACGTCCAGGTTGCCGAGCAGCCGTGTCACGGCGTTCGAGTAGCCGTCCGCCCAGCCGCTCGACGCCAGGACGGGGCAGCGTACGGCCTGGTAGTCCTCGCAGACCGAGGCGTGCCGCCAGTAGTCGTCGCGGCGCTGGTGCTTGAGCCATTCGATCACCCAGGGGCGGGTGCCCTCCATCCGCTCGTGCCACATGTCGCGCCACCGGTCGCCCACCGTGGCCGGGTCCGGGGGCATGGTGCCGTAGGCGAACATGGTGCCCGCCTCGGCGAGGTTGTCCGACAGGAGTGCGCCGCCCATGTAGTGCATGTCGTCGGCGTAGCGGTCGTCGGTGAAGGACGCGATGACGATGGCGCGCAGGCTCTCCGGCTGCCGCGCGGCGACCTGGAGTGCGGCGAAGGCACCCCAGGAGATGCCCATCATGCCGGTGGTGCCGTCGCACCAGGGCTGGTCGGCGAGCCAGGCGAGGACGTCCTCGGCGTCGGTCTGCTCCTGCTCCAGGTACTCGTCCCTGAGCACCCCTTCGGAGTCCCCGGTGCCGCGCAGGTCGACGCGTACGCAGGCGTAGCCGTGCCCGGCGATGTACGGGTGGTGGATGGAGTCGCGCTCGGCGGTCAGATCACGCTGGCGGTAGGGGATGTACTCCAGGATCGCGGGGACGGGATCCTGGTCGGAGGACGTCGGCCGCCAGATGCGGGCCGCGAGGCGGGTTCCGTCCGCCGCGGGGATGGTGACGTTCTCCTCTTCCTTGGTCTCGTACGGAAGGTCGTTCACGTAGCGCAAACCAGGACGCTCCTTCGTGTTGCGGTGGTGACGGTGGTTCAGTCGTTCTTCGTCTCGCGGCCGCCGGGCTCGGCTTCGTCGAAGGTGAGACCGAGGGCCGCCACGCACTGGTCGTACTTGGCCCGCATGTCCTCCTCGCTCTGCCCGCCCGTGAAGATGTGCGCCAACTCATAGCTGTAACTGTCCTGTTGGGAAACGCCCGACAGGCGCTGTCCTTCCTCGACCACCACGTCGATGCGCACCCCCGGGATGCGGCGCTCGATGCTCTCGATGTCCTTGCGCGAGGGCACGTCGTGCACGGTGGCGTCGGCGAACCAGCGGTAGTACCACTTGGCTGCCGTGGGGTACTCGCCCTTGCGGTGCGGCAGTCCGGGGTCCTTGCCGAGCGCCAGGCTCAGCATGCAGTGGTGGTTGGGCACCCCGTCGACGTACTCGAACATCTCCGCGTGCGACTGGGAGTGCCGCGGATTGATCTCGAGGAGGTTGAGCGCGTCCGACCGCGGGTCGTAGAAGTACTCGATGCTGAACGTCGCCGCCTCCATGCCGATCTGCCGCATCACCCGCTCCGATATGTCCCGCAGCCGCTCGAGGACGGGCTCGGGGAGCCGGGAGGGGTACTGGTGGCGCAGGAAGCTCGACGAGTCGGGGTACTGGATCGAGTCGATGATGCCGTAGACGGTGACCTCGCCTTCGTGGACGTAGCCCTCGACCGCCACCTGGATGCCGCCCAGCTCACCTTCGGCCAGACAGACCTGGCCGCCCACGTCGGCCATCTCCGGAGGCAGTTCGACGCGGTCGAGTATGTCCTCGAACGGTCGCCCGATGCGCCCCATCCCCTCGCGGATGCGGGCGGTCGCCTCGGCGAACTCGTCCTGGTTCTTCACGCCGTAGGCCAGTTCCGACGAGTAGGAGAGCGCCGGCTTGAGCCACATCGGGAAGTCCATGCCCTCAGGGGGCCGGGGATCGTCGCTCTCGGTGTCGACGCGCCCGAAGGGCGGATGCGCGTCGGTGACCCGCCGCTGCTCCAGGCGGCTCCAGTACTTGTGCTCGCACTTGACCACGGAATCAAGACTGGTGCTGCGCGTGCCGTAGCGCTCGCTGAGGATCGGCACGAGCGTGCTGACCGGGAAGTCCCAATAGCCCACGATCGCATCGATGTGGCCGTCGAACGCGTCCAGAATCTTCTCCGCCTTGGCGAGCAGCCCCGGTACCGACACTTCACCGCCCTGCAGCTCCCCGACGGTGAGCAGGGGGTGGAAGACGTAGTCCTGCGCGTCGGGGACGGCGCGCATGGTCGGCAGATTGGCCTCGTCGAGGCCGAGAACGAAGATGTTGTGCGGCATGGCGCCCTTTCGACGTCGTGGTCGGCAGCTGTTCCGCCGGGTGACGGATGGTCCGCGTACCCGTGCGGAAGTGGCGCAATCCCCGCCCCTCCCTGCCACCCGGCCCCACTCCCGTACGCAAGGCCCCTGGTAAGTGGGGCGCGTGTGCGTCGGGGTTCCCAGGGCACCAGGGACGACGGCAGTCGCGGGAGCGAGCCCCGAGCATCCGAAGGAATCCATGAGGCCAGAGGTGCACCGAGTCGACCGGACCTGTCACCGTGCGTCATCACCCGAGTGGTGGCGGGTGCCGGAACAGCGGAATGTGGAGAGAGCGCCTGGCGGGAGCGGGTTCCACACCGCCCCGCCCAAGACGACCGGAGGTAAGTGATGGTCGCCCACACGACCGCCCCGGCTGCCCCGGGACGCCTGCTGACCCTCCCCGGTGTCTACGCACCGCAGGACGACACCGGTCTCCTCGCACGCGCGCTGTGCCGCGAGGCCATCGGTCCGGACACGGACGTACTGGACCTCGGCACCGGCAGTGGCGCGCTGGCCGTCCACGCGGCGCGGCTCGGCGCCCGGGTGACAGCGGTGGACATCGCCTGGCGCGCCGTCCTGACCGCCCGCCTCAACGCGATGGTGACGCGGCAGCGCATCACCGTCCTGCGGGGCGACCTCACGGCCGCCGTCCCCGGCCGGTCCTACGACTTCGTGGCGACCAATCCCCCGTACGTTCCTTCCCCCTCCGTCCGGCTGCCACGGCACGGCGCGGCCCGTTCCTGGGACGCGGGGCAGGACGGCCGCGCGGTGGTCGACCGGATCTGCGACGCGGTCCCCGCAGCGCTGCGCCCCGGCGGTGTGCTGCTCATGGTCCACTCGGCTCTGTGCGACACGGACGCCACGGTGCGCCGTCTCGCGAAGGCCGGCCTGGAGACCTCGGTCGCCGACCATGCCCTCATACCGTTCGGGCCCGTCCTGCGCTCGCGTCGCACCTACCTGCGCGGGCGGGGCCTGCTGGACGACGAGAACCACGCGGACAACGAGAACGCCGAGTACCTGGAAGAGCTGGTGGTCATCCGTGCCGAACGCACCTGATCCCGCGCAGGGCGCACGGGAGCAGCGGCCCCGCCGCGTCACCATCGATCCCGAGGGCCCCCTGCTCGTCGAGGGGCCCGTCGAAGTGGTCGGGGACGACGGCCGGATCTTCGCTTCCCGGCGCTTCACCGCCGCGATCTGCACCTGCCGCCGCAGCCGGACGTATCCCTGGTGCGACACCAGCCACCGCCGCCGTGTCAGAACGGACGACAAGACCGAGCCGGAGACCGACACCGACCACGACCAGGACTCCGAGGGGGAGGAAATACCCGATGCCCACTGACCACCAGACGCCCTCCCCCGATGACACCCCCCGCGAGTCACGCCGCACGAGCCCCGCCCTGCCCGAACCCCGCGGCATCCTGTCCCGCCTGGTGGTCAGCACGCTGCGTGCCGGGGGCAGTTCGGGCCCTCTGTCCCTCGACACCCACGACGCCGACCCCTACGGCGACGATCTCCAGCTCGCCCTGTACCTGCTGTACGAGCTGCACTACCAGGGCTTCGACGGTGTCCGCGAGGACCTCGAATGGGATCCCGAGCTGCTCGGACTGCGCCGCGCGCTCGAAGGGCGCTTCCTCGGCGCCCTGCGCGCCAACTGCCGCTCCACGGACAGTGCCGAACGCGCCCTGGCCGACCTCCTCGTGGAGCCCGTCGGGTACATCCGCACCAGCGTCAGCCATCACCTCCAGCGCGACGGCGAACTGTGGCAGCTGCGGGAGTACGCCGCGGCCCGCTCGCTCTACCACCTCAAAGAGGCCGACCCGCACGCCTGGGTCATCCCGCGGCTGCACGGCCGGGCCAAGGCGGGCATGGTGGCCATCGAGTTCGACGAGTTCGGGGCCGGGCGCGCCGAGGACATCCACGCCCGGCTGTACGCCGATCTCATGGAGGACCTCGCGCTGCGGACGGCGTACGGGTACTACCTCGAAGCCGCGCCCGCCGAGGTGCTCGCGACGGTCAATCTGATGTCGCTGCTCGGCCTGCACCGGGCGCTGCGCGGCGCGCTCGTCGGGCATTTCGCCGCCGTCGAGGTGACCTCGTCGCCGGGTTCGCGGCGGCTGGCCAAGGCCATGCGCAGGACCGGTGCGGGGCCGGCGGCCGAGCGGTTCTACGACGAGCACGTGGAGGCCGACGCCGTGCACGAGCAGGTGGTGCGCCGCGACGTGATCGGCGGCCTCCTGGCGAGCGAGCCCGGCCTGGAGTCCGACGTGGTCTTCGGCATCGAGGCCACGGGCTTTCTGGAGGACCGCCTCGGCGCACGGCTCCTGTCCGCCTGGCGTGACGAACGCAGCGCTCTGCGCGCGCCGTTGACGGCGACCGGCTGACCGACCGACGGGCCGCCGGGCCGCCGGGCCTCGGCACCGAGGCGTCAGGCCGACCCGCGCACCCTGCCGATCTGGGTCAGTGCCTCCTGCAGGCTGTTGGGGCGCAGCGCACCGCGCACCGCGGGACCCGCCCAGCCGGGCCCGGCCAGCATGACGACGGGACGGCCGCGGGCGCCTCGCACCCCCCAGCGGGTGTCGGCGATGTGCCGGGCCAGCGGGACGCTCGCGGTGGAGCGGGCCTGCGCCCACAGGACGACCACGGCCGGGCCCGTCCTGCGCACGGCGGAGGAGACCGCCTCGACCGGCACCGCCGCGCCGAACATGCGCTGCGGGACGCCGAGTTCGCCGAGCGCCGCACTGAGCGCTTCCAGCGGCAGGCAGTGCTGTTCACCCGGCACGCAGGCCAGGACGAGGGGTGCGTCCGTGCCCGGCGTGCTCGACGGGGCCGGGTCCTTCGGCTCGGTGGCACAGCGGTGCAGGGTGCGGGAGATGTGCCAGGACAGCAGGTGCTCGACCTCCACGTAACGGTCGCCGGCCTCTTCCCACTTGCGGCCCACCGCGTGCAGCGTCGGCACCATCACCTCCTGCCACGCGGTGACCAGGCTGTGGCTGCGCACCGCGTCGGCCAGCAGGTCCTGCACGGTGGGCGCGTCGAGCCGTACGGCGGCGCGCGAAAGGCCCTTTCGCCGGCGGACGAACTCGTCGGGCGAGTGCTGCGGTGCCGGCGGCGCGGACCGCCTCGGTCGCGGCACGGAGGCCGGGCTGCCTGTGACTGCCTCGATCCCGGTCCCGGTCGCGGACTCGGCAGCCGTATCCGGGTCGAGCAGCTTCATCGCTTCGTGGGCGGCATCGGCCGGCGGCATGCCCGCCGAGGTGAGGCGGCCCATCTCCTCCAGCATGGCGATGTCCCGCTCCGACCAGCGGCGGTGGTGGCCGGGATCGCGCCGGGCGGGGCCCAGACCGTATCTGCGGTCCCAGGTGCGCAACGTCGTCGGTGACACCCCCAACCGCCGCGCCAGAGCACCCGTGGTGACTCCCGTACCGGCCGATTCGCTGTCCTGCCCACGGTGCTGCCCCTCGCTCATCCGGCCAAGATACGACGCACAACCAATGCAAGTTGCAGCGTGCGAGCGGCTGTTCCCAGGATGACCGGATCGCGGCCGGGACTACGGCGCGACTGCCCGTTTGCGTTCGATTGTACGGCGATTGTGATCGCCGGGAGGAGCTGACGAAGCGTCGATGAGCACTCCGGTGACCACCGATCCGGCCGCGGACCTGGTCGGTGGTGACGAAGCGAGCCTCGTTGCGGTCTATCGCCGGTGGGGTCCGCTGGTTCATGTTCTGGCCCAGCGCGCGCTCGGCGACAGCCGTGAGGCGGAGGACATCACCCAGCAGGTGTTCCTCGCCGCCTGGCGCGGCCGGGCCGCCTACCGGCCCGATCTCGGCAGCCCGGCGGCCTGGCTCACCGGCATCACGCGCCACAGGATCGCGGACGCGCTGGCGGCGCGGACCCGCAGGGCGGCCCTTGTCGAGGGCGCCGGGGCGCAGTACGCGACCATGGATCACAGCGCCGCCGAAGGGATGGACTCGGCGGTCGACCGGGCGCTGATGACCCAGGAGTTGGCAAGGCTCCCGGTCCCGCAGCGCACGGTGCTGTGTCTGGCGTTCTATGAGGACCTCACCCATCCGCAGATCGCCGAGCGCACCGGATGGCCGCTGGGCACGGTCAAGAGCCACGCCCGCCGCGGCATCCGCAGACTGCGGGTCCGCCTGGAGGACGTGGAGGAGAACCGTTGAGGATTTCCCGGGCCCGGTGCATCTGCGGCCCCCGTACCGGTGGAAGCAAGGGGTAGCTCAGCTCATCAACGACCGTCATGTGCTTGAGGCCGGCAGGGTCGCCCGGACCCTGCTCCCTGTTCGGCCTCAGCGGAGTCGGTGCCGCTGAGGTTGTCGCCGTTGCCCCCGAAACGGCGGCCGAGCGGGCTGTGGGTGGCGCACGTGTCGTCGTCGCCACCCACAGTCGCCATGCGTTCCCCCCTCCACGGTTCAGGCGGCGTAG
Organism: Streptomyces sp. NPDC055189; assembly: GCF_053606765.1. NCBI lineage: Bacteria > Bacillati > Actinomycetota > Actinomycetes > Kitasatosporales > Streptomycetaceae > Streptomyces > Streptomyces sp. NPDC055189. The sequence goes on along the minus strand of NZ_JBSGSG010000016.1, from coordinate 136,215 downwards.
CCCTTCGGCGGGATCAGGGTGGCGAGCTGGTCGAAGGAGAGCCAGTAGATCTGGTTGCCGCCGAAGGATGCGGGGTCGGCGATCAGGACCGTGCGGTTCGCGTCGTCGTAGCCGATGACCGTGAAGTAGTGGTAGATCGTCTGGTCCGACGGATAGCCGGGCGGCTGGTTGCCGGGCGGGGCCACGATGTTGGTGACCAGCGGGTAGTTGTGGTCGATGTCCAGGACGATGTCGTTCCACAGCAGGTCCTTCTGGGCCTGGGTGGGCGGATCGTTCGGCATCTCCTTGGTCTCGTACCAGCCGGTGCCGAGGTTGGCGTTGAGTACGCCGGTCACCTGGCTGATGTGGTCGGTGCCCGCCTCGGTGGTGCCGAGCTGCGCGGCCAGAGCGCCCTGGCTGGGCGGGGCGATCCGTGCGGACAGGGCGATGCGGGTGGCCGCGGGGCCGCACCAGTAGCCGGTCTCCTGGACCTGGTAGTCGACCGGCAGCGTGTGGGCGCTGCGCGTCCGGGCACCGCCGACGCGCAGCCGGGTGCCGGGTTCGTTCTGTCCGCTGACGACCGCGGTCCCGGCCTTCGAGCCGTGGCCGAGCACCGACACGCTGCTGGGGTGCGCGGGTTCCGCCCCGGCGGCGGCGGGCGTGACGAGGGCGCCGACGGCGGCGACGGCGATCGCTGTGGAGACAAGTCTCTTGCGCATACGGGCTCCTGGTGTGAGGGGTTCGACGTGCGGGAGGGGCGTACGGGATGCGATGCGGCCCGGCACCGGCGTGCGCGGGTCAGGGGATCGGCGGGACCGAGGGCCCTTCCTGTGCGAGCAGGTCGCGGGCGAACTGCTCCCACTGCGCGTAGCGGTCGGGATAGGCCGACCGCTGGACGGCCTGGCAGACCTCGCCGGGCGGCATCGTCTCCCAGCCGCCGATCTGGATCAGTCCCGGATTGCTGCCGAAGGGGGCCACTCCGTAGAAGGACTTGGAGGAGGTCGGCACGTCGGTGATCTGCTCGGGCGTGCCCCAGCCGGTGCTGGGGCGCTGCTGGAAGATCCCCAGGGAGTCGTGGTCCACCGGCGTCAGGTAGTTGACGAACTTCGACTCCTGCATGGCCGTCATCAACGCGATGACCTGGCCCTGTTCGGGAATCTGCGCGCCCTTGCCGACACCGATGACGGTGCGCGCGTTGGCGAGTTCCTCCGGGCCGAGGTCGGCCGCGGTCCTGAAGGCCCGGTGCAGTTCGGCATCGGAGGCCTGTCGCAGGGCCGTGGCCGTCTTGCGGTCGACCGAGCCGGTCCGGGGCAGCCCGTGGCGCTCCTGGAACCACTTCAGGCCGTGCCCGGGGGATGCCGCGGAGGCACCGGGAGACGCGGCGAACAGGGTGCCGAGCACGGCGAGCGAGGCGGCCATGGTCGTGCGGCGGGTGAGGGTACGGGTAATGCGCAACGCCACTCCTTCATCGGATCGTCGATGCGTCCCGGCGTGCTGTGCGGGTGAGTTCGCACGTCGACGCGCGTTGAACGGCGCGCTCGGGTCGGGCTCGGGACGCAACGCGGTGGGGGGATGCGTGGGCAACAGCCCGGCAAGCTTCCTTGCATGGCCATGCCAGGCGCAATCAATGAAAGCCCAGACTTACGGCGCGCAACTGCGCAGCAGCGCGCGGCCTTCAGCGGTCGCGACATGAAGCGAGCGTCCCGCTGTGCGGACCGTGGTCACAAGGCCCGCCGCACGCAGCACCTTGATGTGCTGGCTGATGGCCGGGTGGGTGACCTCCAGGAGGCGGGCGAGTTCGACCGTGGAGGCGCCGGTGCGGACCGCCTTGAGGACGGCGGCGCGGGTGTGACCGACCAGCGGCCCCAGCGCGCCGTCGTCCATGCGGTCGGGGGGCGCGGGGCGGGTCCAGTCCGTCGCGTGCTCGATGGGATACACCAGGACCGGGGGCAGTTCACCGTCGGCGAGCGTGACGGGCGTGGGCCAGCAGAAGAACGAGGGCTGCAGGGTGATCCCCCGGCCGTCGAGACGCAGGTCCTGGTCGACGGGGTAATCCGCCTCCAGCACCGGCGGTTTCCAGCGCAGTTGGGGCCCCAGGCCCGCGAGGAGCCCGTCGGTGCCTCCGTCGAGGAGGCTGTGCAGGCGGATGACGCGGTCGGCGTCGATCTGGGCGTGGATGCGCGGCCAGAACGGCGCGAGCGCCTCCAGGTGGTAAGTGTGCAGGGCCTGCCCCAACTGCCGCAGCGCGGCGCCGTCACCGCGTGCGAGGGTCTCCGTCCAGCCCGGAAGACGGCGCGATGCGGCCACCCGCGTCAGGTCGGTGCGCAGCCGCGGGCGAGGGGTGCGCACAAGTGTGTCGACGGCCGCGTGCAGCGTCTGGTCCGCACCGCGGGTGGGGGTGAGGAAGTCCGGGGAGCAGCCGTGCGGCGGCAGGAGCGGCGAAAGGAGCCGGCAGCTGTCCGACAAGCGCGGTCTCGCCCAGCGCCGCCATTCCCCGAACTCCCGCGCCCCGTCCCGCCGTTGCAGCGTCTGTACGCTGTTGCTGATCTCCCAGAGGAAGTCGGGCCCCGGTGCGACCCGCACCCGCGCCAGATCCTCGGCCGTGAAGTGCACCCGCAACATGGCCCGCCTCTCCCCCGTACCCCGTGCCCTGCTTCGTGGCCGCCGCGGCGCCGCGCGGCAGGGCACCAGGCGATCGCCGTGGGCCGGTTGCTGTCAAGAGCGACGGGTGGGGTCGCAACCCTCAAGTTTTGCTCTGAAGGGGCGTGCGAGAGGGGTGTGCGCTCCCGCCATCGGGCACCACAGCCGAAAAGCGGGGTGCACGAAGGGGGTTGAGGGCATGCGGATGTACTTCAGACGGGCCACGACCGCGGTGGGAGCGCGGCGGACCCTTGATGTGTATGAGGTCGCGTATCTGGCGGGCGGACCGCAGCGGGTGGCGGAGTGCGCGGTGATCGCGCTGGCTGAACGCGGGCTGATCAGGCTCCGGGCGTCGCGGGTGCGCGCCGTGCACGGGGCGGCGCCCGAGCACCCGGTCGAGCGCACGCTGGTCACGGCATGCCTGCGCAACCGCAGCACGGCGGCCGTGTGCGCGGAGTTGCGCGGGTCCCCCGAGGTGGCGGAGATCGGCGACCGGCTCGCCGAGTGGGGCCTGGTGACCAGGGTCAGGCATCAGCTGACCCGGGTCGGCAGGGAGCGGCTCCAGCGGGCCGAGGAGGACGAGAGCCTGCCCGCGTACGTGTGCGGCGGTCCCGAGGTCCTGCCCGCGGGCACGGTACGCCGCAGCGTCACGGAGGCGCAGCTGATCCCCGCCGGTCTGGGCAGGGCCCTGCTCCGGATGGGCAAGGCCCTGGACGACGACCACGGGGTGGTGGACTCCTCCGACCACTCCGGCTTCGGCTGCGGAGGCGGTGGCGGAGGGGGCGGAGGGGGCGGGGGCGACTGACGGGGCGACTGACGGGGCCGCCCCCGCGGGCGGGTTACTGCGGCACGTTCAGCACGAAGTCGAAGTCCGCCTCTTTCGCGTTGCCGACGGTGCGTACGTTCATGAGGAGCCGGGCGTCGAAGAGCGGGTCCGTGTTGTTGCGCGGTTCGCCGGGGAAGTACAGCTGGGTCGTGAGCACCGGGCGTCCCGGCGCCTGCACCTTGACGTGCAGGTGCCGGGTGCGGCCCGGATAGAGGCCGGGCACGATCGTGGTGAGCCTGAACGCGCCGGTCGCGTCGGTGAACTGATGCCCCCGGAAGCGGAATCCCGTGTTGTCGTACGTCCCGTAGGTGTCGGCCTGCCAGAAGTCCATCAGGACCCGGGGAATCGGCCGGCAGGCACGCCCGAAGACGTAGCCGGTGACGGTGAGCCGTACGCCCGGTGTGCCGGGCTGCAGGAGCGAGGTGCGCTGCGGGGAGTTGGGTTTGAAGTACGGGCCCTCCATCTGCGGGGGCGTGGGGTCGTCGCCGTCGTCGCAGGCCGGGGTCGCTTCGGGCGCGATGCCCCGCTCGCCCGCGGTCCTGGCGAGCGCGGGGACCCCGATGAGGGCCGCGGGCAGGGCCATGCCCACCGCCGCGGCCGCCCTCAGGACGGTCTTGCGGCTGGGGCCACTGCCGCCCCTGCTGCCATCGCCGTCGCCTATGCCGTCTCCGGTCGGGCCGTCTGCGGTCGCACTGTCTCCGGTCGGGCCGATCTCGTGCTCCATCGCTCCTCCTGAGGGGGTGGGGTGAGTTCCGGATCGGCACCGAAGCTATGCGGAGGGCGGGGTGCGGGCGATGGACTCAAGGCGGTGGTCGTGGTGAATATCGCCGCCGCCGCGCCGGAAGTCGCCGGGGCTCGCGCCGGTCTCGCGGCGGAAGAAGCGGCAGAAGTACGCCGGATCACCGAAGCCGACCCGCCCCGCCACCTGACGTACCGACAACTCCGTACGCAGGAGCAGGCGTTTGGCCTCGTGCACGCGGGACTGCCGGATCAGTTCGCCGGGCGTGCGGCCGGTGGAGGCTTTCACCGCCTCGCCGAGGTAGCTCACGGAAACGCCCAGACGCCGCGCGCACTCGTGCACGGACAGCAGGGAACCCTCCGGAGCGCCCAGGAGGGTCACGAACTCCGCAGCGACCGAGCCGGGCCGCGAGCGCGGTCCGGCCCCGGTGGCGGCGGCCGGCTGCGGTGCGGGCAGCCGCGCCGACCGCACCACGAGGACGTGCAGCAGGGCCCGCAGCACGCTCGGGAAGCCCTCGGCCCCCGCCCGGTACTCGCCGTCGAGATCGGCGACGAGCCGTGCGGTCGGGTCGGCCGCCTCGTCGGGCAGTTCGAGCCAGGAGCGCCGCCCGAGCCGCCGCAGCGCGTGGCGATCCGCCGGGTGGTCCAGGAGGAAGTCGTCGGTGAAGAGGATGACGTGCCCCGCGAGGCCGGTGACGTTCTCCCAGTGGTGGACCTGGCCGGGGGCGATGAAGCACAGGTTCGGCGGCCGCAGCGCGAAGCGGCTCAGGTCGACGACGTGCCTGCCGGTGCCGCCGGTGACGTGGACGATCTCGTGGAAGGTGTGCCGGTGCGGGAACGGGGCACGCGACATCGGTCCGATGGTGTCGAACGTGCCGATGGCGAACGGCAGCGCATTGGGCATGGGCACCTCCAGGCGGTGCGTCGGCATGCCTTCCTCGCCCGGTAATCCGCTGTTTCCCTCACCGGGCAAGACCGTTGTACCGCGCATGCGTACGCTCCTCACCGCGACCGGAGACTGGTCCAGACCAGCCGAGTCCCCCACCATGGCACGCGCGGTCACCGACGGGCAGGGGGTGGCCACGGGCCGCCACAGAGCCGCGGGCGGCTCCCGGCGTGACAATGGTGGTGCGAAATACGCCTGCCGTTGCGGAGAGGCGGGACAGGGATGCCGTACACAACAGTCACCGCGCTGAGCCACCCGGGGCTCGTACGCGATCAGAACGAGGACAGTCTGGCCGTGGGCCCGTGGACGCTGTGCGGGACCACGAGCGAGAACCCGCAGACGCTGGGCTTCCCGCTCGGCAACCCGCTCGTCGTCGCGGTCGCCGACGGCATCGGCGGCCAGCCCGGCGGCGAGGTGGCCAGCGGCATCGTGGCACGGCGCCTGGCCTCGCTCGGGCCCCTGCTGGACAGCGAGCAGGCCGTACGCGACGCGCTCAGCGCCTGCAACCACGCCGTGTACGAGGCCGCCGAACGCGATCCGGAGCTGGCCACCATGGGCACCACGGTCGCGGGAGTGGTGGTCCTCGGCTCCGAACTGCTCGTGTTCAACGTCGGTGACAGCAGAGTGCTCGACGTGAGCCGCCCCGGCACCCCTGGCACGCTCCGCCAGGTGAGCATCGACGACAGCCCGCCGCCCGCACCGGGCCGGCGCACCACGTCGATCGTCACGCAGGCACTCGGCGGCGCACTCCGCTTCAGCGCGGTCACCCCGCACGTCAGCACGGTGCCGCTCGTCGGGGGTGAACGTTTCCTGGTGTGCACCGACGGCCTGACCGACCCCGTGCCCGAGGAGCTCCTCGACGAGCTCCTCACCGCCCACGACGGCGGCCGGGCGGTCTTCGAGCTGTGGAAAGCCGCCATCGACGCCGGCGGCCCCGACAACATCACGCTGGCGCTGGTCACCGTCGTCGACGACGACTAGCGGGCGCCCGCCCGGGGTGCGTCCCCTGCGAAACCAGGGACTGCTGAAGCGATCACGTACGCTCGGCGGATGGCCAAGTATTTTGACGTGCACCCCGAGAACCCCCAGCCGCGCAGCATCAACACCGTGGCCGAAAGCATCCGCTCCGGGGCGCTCATCGCGTATCCGACGGACTCCTGCTTCGCGCTGGGATGCCAGCTGGGCAACCGCGACGGCCTGGACCGGATCCGCAAGATCCGCAACCTCGACGACCGCCACCACTTCACCCTGGTCTGCGAGAACTTCGCGCAGCTGGGCCAGTTCGTGCACGTCGACAACGACGTGTTCCGTGCGATCAAAGCGGCGACGCCCGGCAGCTACACCTTCATCCTGCCCGCGACGAAGGAGGTGCCGCGCCAGCTCCTGCACCCCAAGAAGAAGACCGTCGGAGTCCGCATCCCCGACCATGTCGTCACGCAGGCGCTGCTCAGCGAGCTCGGTGAGCCGCTGCTCTCCAGCACCCTGCTCCTGCCCGACGAGGAGGAACCGCTGACGCAGGGCTGGGAGATCAAGGAGCGGCTCGACCACCAGGTGGACGCCGTCCTCGACTCCGGCGACTGCGGCACGAGCCCGACCACCGTCATCGACTTCTCCGGCGGCGAGGCCGAGATCGTGCGCCGCGGCGCGGGCGACACGTCGCGGTTCGAGTAGCCGTCCGGGTCAGCCGGTCAGGCCGGTGACCCGCATCGTGATGTTCAGGCGGCCCGAGGTCAGGCCGGTCGCGGGGTCCCCGGTGCCCTCGTGGACCTTGGGCACGCCGTGGAAGATGTACCGCGAGGGCCCGCCGAAGACGAACAGGTCGCCCGAAGCCAGCTCGATGTCGGTGTAGGGCTTGGTGCGGGTCTCGGTGTTGCCGACGCGGAAGACGCAGGTGTCGCCGATGGACAGGGACACCACCGGGGCCGACGACCGCTCGTCCTTGTCCTGGTGCATGCCCATTTTGGCCTGCCCGTCATAGAAGTTGATCAGGGCCGTGTCCGGCGTGTAGTCGGTCGCGGCCGACACGTCTCCGTACGCCTCTGCCAGCGCCCTGCGGCCCAGTTCGACCATCCACTGCGGGAACGCGGCGACCTGCCGGCCGTTCACGTCACCGGCGGTGCGGGTGTACCGGTAGGGCTTCCAGTGCCAGCCCACGCACACCGTCTGCACGGACATGACCCCGCCGCGCGGCAGCTCGGTGTGCCGGATCGGCACCGGACCGGTCGCCCAGCCGCGGCACGCCGTGACGAGTTCGCGCTGCTGCTCCGGGGTGAGCCACTGCGGCACGTGCACCGCGCCGGGGGCGATCTCCGTGGTGGGGCGGGGGATCAGGGCGCTCACGCGGTCTCCTCGGCGGGCGGGTGGACGGTGACCCAGCCGTGGCGTACGTCCCAGGTGGCGCCGTCGGCGGTGGCGCCGCGCAGGCCGTGCAGCACATCGGCTCCGGCGAGCGCGGGGACGCGGGAGTCCTGGAGGGAGGCGAAGGCGTAGCTGCGGGCCGGATCCCAGGCGGTGGAGTGGCGCAGGCGGCGGGCCAGCTGGGCGAGGCCGAGCGGTGCCGCGGCCAGGACCCAGGCGTCGGGGAGCTCCGCGGTCAGGCGGTGCGCGGGGCGCAGCCAGGACGCGGCCGTCTCGGGCCAGCTCACCGTGGTGAGGATCGTGCCGCCGCGGGCCGTCCAGGCATCGGCGAAGGCTTCGGCGGCGGCGCGGGAGGCGGTGTCGCGGCTGTGGCCGACGGTGACGGTCCCGATGCGCGCCTTCGGCCGCGCCAACAGGCCGATGAGGGCGGCGAGTTCGGCTTCGGTGTGCGCGGCGGGTGCTGGCAGGTCGGCGTGGGCGGCGAGATCGGCGGCGCCGATCAGGGGCGAGCGGGAGGTCTCCCGGTCCTTCAGGATGCTCATGGTGTGCCGGTGCTTTCTGGGTCTGCTTTCCAGCGAGCGTACTGAGCTGGCATGCAGACCGCACGGGGGCGGGGTTCACGCCGCGTCGTGGAAGACCAGGCCCAGCGTGCGGCGCCGCCCCGAGCGGACGGTGCTCACGCCGTGCCGCATCGGTCCGGTCGACCAGCCGCGCCGGGAGGCGACGGGCCGGTCGCGGGTGGTGAAGATGAGCCCGTGGCCCTGCGGCAGGGTGGTGGACGAACCGCGCGACTGGGCGCGGGGGCGCTGCTCGGTCATGATGAACTCGCCCCCGGTGAAGTCGGCTCCCGGAGCGTCGAGACCGATGACGACCTGGAGCGGGAAGAGCATGTCGCCGAAGACGTCGCGGTGCAGGGCGTTCCAGTCGCCGGGGCCGTAGCGCAGGAGGATCTGTGCGGACTTGGCCTGCCCGGCGGCGTGACACATGGCCACCCACTCCCCCAGGGTTTCGGGCCAGGGGGCGGGCTTGCCGAGCTTCGCCGCCCAGTCGCGGGCGACGGGCAGCAGCCGGGGGTAGAAGGCCTCGCGCAACTCCCGTACGACGTCCGGCAGTTCATGGGTGAAGTAGCGGTACTGGCCGGAGCCGAAGCGGTAGCGGGCCATGTCGACGGTCGAGCGGAAGTGGTCGGTCTCGTCGTACAGGGCGGCGATGTCACGGCATGCTCCGGGAGTCAGGAGCCGGTCGGTGAGGGCGTGGCCGTGCTCGTTCAGCTCGGCGGTCAGCGCGTCCCAGTCCCCGGCGGCGACGCGTTCGCCCGCGCGGGCGTCCGCCGGGCGCATGGTCTCGATCATGTCAGGGGCCCTTCGTGGTCGTGCGGGTAGGGCGGGGCGGGCGTCGCGCGGCTCGGATGCCGCGCGTGCCCGACGAGGGCGGGTCAGACGAGGGTGGGCTGCAGGGCGCCTTCGTGCGTGAGGAGCCGGACCTTGCGCTCCACGCCGCCCGCGTAGCCGCGCATGGAACCGTCCGCGCCGATCACGCGGTGGCACGGGCGCACCAGGAGCAGCGGGTTCGCGCCGATCGCGGCGCCCAGGGCCTGGATCCGCGCGCGGTCCACGCCGAGCCGTTCGGCCAGTGCGCCGTAGGTGGTCGTCGTGCCGTACGGGATCTCGTCCAGGGAGTGCCAGACACGCCGCTGGAAGTCGGTGCCGCTCGGGGTGAACTCGATGTCGAACGTAGTGAGTTCACCGGCGAAGTAGGCGGCCAGCTGCCGTGCGACCTCCGAGAAGCGCTCGGGGTCACGGGTCCGACCGGTCCGCACGGCCGGGGCGTTCTTCTGTCCGGCCATGGACAGCGACGTCAGCGCGACGCCGTCCCGTGTCGGCTCTCCCACCAACAGCAGTTCGCCGAACGGGCTGGTGACGGTGGTGTGGACGGTCATGGCGACCTCCCTCCTTCCTTGCCTCTCTTTGCCTCTCCTTGCTTTCTTCCGCTTCAACGGTGCGGCGTCGCGACCATCGATGCTGGCGGGATTCGGACGTCACGCTGCGGGTCGGGCCTGCGCTCCTGCCGACGCGTCATGCCGACTCCGACCAGGACGACCGCCATGCCCGCCGCCACCCGGAAGCTGAAGGCCTCGTCGAGCACGATGGCGCCAAGCGCCACGGAGACCACCGGCAGCAGATACCCGACGGTCGCCGCGTTGGTCGCGCCCTCGTCCGCGATGATCCGGTAGGTGAGGTGGAAGGTGACGCCGGTGGCGAAGATGCCCAGGATGACGACGGCGAGCAGTGTCGTGTGATCCACGTGGATCGTCTCCAGGCCGCCCACCGGCAGGGCGAGCGCCGTCAGGCCCGTGGCCGCCATGAGCTGGGCCGCGGAGAGGGAGAGGGTGGGCATGCCCTTGCCGACGAGGTGATGCCCCATGTACGCGAAGCCGACGGCGTAGCTCGCCGCCGCGCCCACGATCGCGAGGGCGCCCCAACTCGTCAGCCCCGACTGCTGCCACGGGGCGAAGATCAGCGACGTACCCGCGAATCCGAGCAGGAGCCCGGCGAGGCGGACGGGGCGCAGCCCCCGCTCCGTGCCGATGGCGAGGCCGATGAGCACGGACCACAGCGGTGTCGTCGCGTTCAGGGCGCCCGCCACCCCGGAGTCGACCGTCTGCTGCCCGATGCTGAACAGGCCGAAGGGCAGGGCGTTGCAGAAGAAGGCGGCGACGAAGATGTGCTTCCACGTGGCGAGGCCCGCGGGAAGACGGCCGCGCGTGCCGAAGAGCAGGACCGTGAGGGTCGCCGCGCCCAGCGTGCAGCGCAGGAGCGTGACCTGCACGGGAGACAGGCCCTCCAGGGCCAGTTTGATCCAGAGGAAGGTGGAGCCCCAGAGCAGGGCGAGCACGCCCACCCTTGCCGCTGCCCATGTTCTTCCGGGGACGCCGTTCACTGTTGACCTCCTTGTCCGGGCCGTCGTCATCCGGTGTCCTCCGGCCGCTGCCAGTGAACGATGCCGCCGCCGACATGAAAGGACAAGCAACAAGTTTTGAAGTTTCGTTAAGCTCAGCTACATCCGCAACGCGCGCTCCCGCACCGCCCGCAGCCTCCCTTAGGGTGGGAGGCAGGCCGTGACTGGCGCTGAGGTGGAGTACCACCGGGGAGCGGCCTGACATCGTGTCGATGCCGCGCGCCTGGGCAACTTCCCCCTGAAGCAGCCCAGGAGTGGCACATGCCCCAGACGCAGACAGCTCGCCTGATGGACGGCACCGGCCTCGCCCGCCGCATCGTCGAAGCCACCTCGGCCACCGCCGCGGACATCCGCCGCCGCACCGGCTCGTCCCCCTGCCTGGCGACCGTCCTGGTCGGCGAGGACCCCGCCTCGGTGACGTACGTGCGCATGAAGCGCGCCCGCTGCGAGAAGGCGGGCATCGAGTCGCGGCACGTGGCCCTGCCCGCCTCGGTCTCCACCGCCGAGCTGGTCGCGACGATCACCGAACTCTCCGAGGACCCGACCGTGCACGGCATCCTGCTGCAGCACCCGGTGGGGCCCCACATCGACGAGCGCGCCGCCTTCGAGGCGATCGCGCCGGCCAAGGACGTGGACGGGGTCACCATGCACTCGTTCGCGGCGATGGGCTTCGGCCTGCCCGGTTTCGTCTCCTGCACGCCCGGCGGCATCATGCGCCTGCTCGAGGAGTACGACGTCGACCTGACCGGCAAGCACGCCGTCGTGGTGGGCCGCAGCGCCATCCTCGGCAAGCCCGCGGGCATGCTGCTCCTGGGCAGGGACGCGACGGTGACGTACTGCCACTCGCGCACCGTCGACCTGCCCTCGATCGTGCGGCAGGCCGATGTCCTGATCGCCGCGGTCGGCAAGCCGCGCTTCATCGCCGGCGCCGACATCAAGCCCGGCGCCGTGGTGATCGACGCGGGCTACAACGCGGGCAATGTCGGCGACGTCGACTTCGACACCGCCCGGGAGCGCGCGAGCCTGATCACCCCCGTCCCCGGCGGCGTCGGTCCGATGACCATCGCCGTGCTGCTCGCCCAGACGGTCGAGGCGGCGACGCTCCAGCTCGGCCTGGACTGAGCGCGGTCACCGCCCCCGGCAACGGGCCGCGCATCAGGACCGCCGCAGGACACTGACCCCGTTCGCCGTCACGATCGCCGCGATGGCCAGCCACTCCACCCAGCCGAGGGACTGGCCGAGGACCACCATGCCCACCAGCGCCGCGAGGACCGGGTTGACGCTCATGAAGATCCCGAAGAAGCGGGCGTCGACCCGGCGCAGGGCCAGCAGGTCGGCGAGGAACGGGACGGCGGAGGAGAGGATGCCCGCGGCAGCCGCGCAGCCCAGGGCGCCGGCTGTCGGCGGATGGTGGGCGAACACCGCGATGCCGACCGGCAGATAGAGCAGCCCGGAGATCCCCGCGGCGGCGGCCGATCCCTCGACGCCGGGGAGGCGGGCGCCGACCGTGCGGTTGAGCAGAATGTACGAGGCCCAGCAGGCCGCGGCGAGCAGCCCGAGCGCGATGCCGGCGTAGTCCGTGCTGGGCTGCGGACGGGCCAGCGCCACCACCGCCGCCCCCGCGACGACCGCGCAGCCCAGGTCCACCGCACGGCGGGACGCGGCAAGGGCGACCGACAGCGGGCCCAGGAACTCCAGGGTCACCGCGAGGCCGAGGCCCACGCGGTCGATCGCCGTGTACAGGGAGAGGTTCATGGTGGCGAAGACCGCCGCCAGGCACAGCAGCGGCCACCACTGGCGCCACGTGAAGGCGCGCACCTTGGGCCTGCCCACCGCGAGGAGCACGACTCCGGCGACCCACTGCCGCACGGCCACCACACCGGCCGGGCCGATGGCGCCGAACGCCAACGCCCCCGTGGCGGCGCCGACTTGATTGGAAAGTCCGCTGCCGAACATCATCGCCATGCCCGGCAGGCGGCCCCGTGAACTCTCCGCCGGACCGCCGCCCGGACCGGCCGGGCTGCCCGGAACTGCTGGGCCGCCCGGAACGACGACGGGTGCGCCTTGGCTCTGAGACGTTCGCATGTACCGCAGGATGCGCCACCCGCGCGCATACGAAAAATGCATGCGCACGCCGATCCATACGCTCTGGTTATCCATACGCTCCGCGCATCCATAGACTGCGGCCATGGAACTGGAACTGCGGCATCTGCGCTGCCTGGTAGCCATCGTCGACACCGGCGGCTTCACCGATGCCGCCGCCGAGTTGGGCGTCTCGCAGGCAGCCGTCTCCCGGACCCTCGGCGGCCTCGAGGAGGTGCTCGGGGTGCGGCTGCTGCACCGCACCAGCCGCAGCGTCACCCCCACGACCGCGGGCGTGCAGGTCCTCGCGCGGGCCCGGCATCTGCTCGCGGAGGCCGACGACCTCATCCGCGAGGCGACCACCGGACACACCCGGCTGCGCATCGGCCACGCCTGGTCGGCGATGGGCCGCCACACGGCGGAGTTCCAGCGCCGCTGGGCCGCCGGACATCCCGACGTCGAGCTGTACCTGATCCGGACGAACTCCGCGACGGGCGGCCTCGCCGAGGGCCTGTGCGATCTCGCCGTCGTCCGCACCTCCTTCAACGAGGCGCGTTTCGCCAGCGCCGTCGTCGGTCACGAACGCCGATTCTGCGCCCTGGCGAGCGACGATCCATGGGCCAGGCGGCGCTCCGTCCCCCTGGCCGACATACGGGACCGGACGCTCCTGATCGACCGGCGCACCGGCACCACCACCGCCGAGTTGTGGCCCGAGGAGGCCCGCCCTCCGATGGAGTACACCCAGGACATCGACGACTGGCTGGCCATCATCGCCTCGGGCCGCTGTGTCGGGCTCACTCCGGAGAGCACCGCCAACCAGTACCGCCGCGACGGCGTCGTGTTCCGCCCGCTGCGCGACGCCGAACCGATCGCCGTGCACCTCATCTGGCGCCGCCACGACCCGCACCCCATGACGCACGCCGCGGTGGCACTCCTGTCCGATCTCTACCGGCCGTGAGGCCCTCGCAACCCTCCGCGACCTGCACCGACTCCGGTCCCAACAACCCATGCCCAAGGTGATGTTGCTGTGGCAGACTGCGGCTCCCAAGCGTCTCTCGCAGCAGCAACGGAGTACGTCATGACCGCAGGTGCGCCCAGGCCGACGATCGACACCACCAACCCGCATCCCGCGCGTGTCTATGACTGGCTGCTCGGCGGCAAGGACAACTACCCCGTGGACGAGGCGGTGGGCGAGAAGCTGCCGCCCGAGGCCAAGGACGCCGCGCGGCAGAACCGCGCGTTCATGAACCGCGCGACCGCCTGGCTCGCCTCCCAGGGCATGGACCAGTTCCTCGACATCGGCACCGGCATCCCCACCGAGCCGAATCTGCACCAGATCGTCCAGGAGATCGTGCCGTCGGCACGGGTCGTCTACACCGACAACGACCCGATCGTGCTGCGCCATGCCGAGGCCCTGCTCGTCAGCCGCCCCGAGGGGATGACCGACTACATCCAGGCGGATGTCCGCGAGCCCCTCGAGATCCTCGATCACGCCCGCGGCCTGCTGAACTTCGACCGCCCGATCGCCCTCTCGCTGATCGCGCTCATGCACTTCCTGCCGGACGACCAGGACCCGTACGGCATCGTGAACACGCTGGTCGACGCCCTGCCGTCGGGCAGCCACCTGGTGCTCTCGCACGCCTCGTCCGACATCTTCCCGGAGCTCTCCGCGCAGGTCACCGCGGAGTACGCGAAGGGCGGCATCAAGCTCGGCTTCCGCGACCGCGCCGAGGTCAGCCGCTTCTTCGACGGGCTGGACATCGTGGAGCCGGGCCTGGTGACGGCCCCGGAGTGGTTCCGGGACAGCGCGCAGCCGGAGGCGGAAGGCAGCGGGATCTACGCCGCGGTGGCGCGCAAGCCCTGACGCCCCGACAGGGACCAGGACGCCCGGGCGCCTCAGCCGTCGCCCGGGCCGTCGGCCGCTGCCGCTTCACTGCGCTCATTGGCACGGTCGATCTCCACCATGTGCTCTTCGGCCCACGCCCTGACCGCGGCGAGCGGTCCTTCCAGGGAAAGGCCGAGGGCGGTCAGGCGGTAGTGCACGCGCGGCGGCACGGTCGGCTCCACCCGGCGTGCGACCAGGCCGTCGCGCGTCATGCCCTGCAGGGTCGTGGAGAGCATCTTCTGCGAGACGCCCGGTATACGGCGGCGCAGCTCGGCGAAGCGCACCTCGTCCGGTTCGGCCTCGGCGAGGACCTTGACCGCCATCGACGTCCACTTCGTACCGATGCGGTCGAGCAGCCGTCGCGTCGGGCAGTCGGGATCGAAGAGATCACCGCGCCGCCCGGTCTCGGCGGAGTACGGCCTCGCCTTGGGAGGGGTGGAAGGGGCGGTCACCTCGGGCTCACCACCTGTCGGGAAAGTGCGTTCTTGGCAGGGCCGGGCGGGTTACCTAGCCTCAGATGGTCACCAATGGTAACCACCTCGGAGCTTCACCATGCCCCTCCCCCCGGCCGATTCCACCGCCCCCGGCGTCTCCCTGCGGCAGATCACCACCAACGGCATCACGGTCAACGTGGCGATCTCCGGCACCGGCCCCGCCGTCCTGCTGCTCCACGGCTTCCCCCACACCTGGCAGCTGTGGAGCGAGGTCATGCCCCGGCTCGCCCAGCGACACCGCGTCATCGCCCCGGACCTGCGCGGCCTCGGCGCCAGCAGCCGGGCGGCCGACGGCTATGACGCGGACAACCTCGCGACCGACGCCGAGGGGATCCTCGACGCGCTCGGGGAGCGGAGCGCGGCGGTCGTCGGCATCGACGCGGGCACACCGCCCGCCTTCCTTCTCGCACTGCGCCGCCCCGACCTCGTACGACGGCTCGTCGTCATGGAGTCACTCCTGGGACCCCTGCCCGGCGCGGAGGACTTCCTGGCCGGAGGGCCGCCGTGGTGGTTCGGCTTCCACTCGGTGCCGGGGCTCGCCGAGAACGTCCTGGCCGGGCACGAGGCCGAGTACATCGACTGGTTCCTGGACACCGGCACGCACGGCCGTGGCATCCCGGACCGCGTACGGGACGCCTTCCTCGCCGCCTACACCGGCCACGAGGCCCTGCGGTCCGCCTTCTCGCACTACCGGACCATGCCCGCAAGCGGGCGGCAGATCCAGGACGCCACCGCACACGCCCGGCTGACCATGCCCACGATGACGATCGGCTCCCACCCCGTCGGAGCGGCCCTCGAACGGCAGGTGCGTCCCCTCGCCGACGAACTGACGGGTCATCTCATCCGGGACTGCGGCCACATCATCCCGCTCGACCGTCCCGGAGCCCTGCTCGACGTGCTCGGCCCGTTCCTCGCCGCCGACCTCCCCGGCCGGGAGGGCTAGTTGCCGGCGAACATGTCGAGCAGGCCCTGCGGCGAGTCGGCCCGGAAGATGCGGACCAGGCTGTCGGCGGACTCGGCGGCGGCGTTCTCGCCGCGCGGGAACAGCGCCTCTTCGTAGGCGGCGAGCGCGGCTTCGGTGTCGCCGGGGTGGGCGGCGATGGCACCGGCGAGTTCGGAGCCGTCGAACATGGCGAGGTTGGCGCCCTCCCCCGCGAAGGGGGACATGAGGTGGGCCGCGTCGCCGAGCAGCGTGACGCCCGGGACACGGTCCCAGCGGTGGCCGACCGGCAGGGTGTGGATGCGGCGCGGGGTCAGCGCGCCGTCGGCGTCGGCGACCAGCGCCTGAAGGCTTTTGTCCCAGTCGGCGAAGTGCTCCAGTACGGCGGCCTTGGCGAGCTCCGTGGCCGTGAAGTCGATGCCGGAGATCCAGTCCTCCGGGACCTGGAGGGCGGTGTAGATGTGCAGGCTGCCGTCGATCTCGCGGTGGGCGAGGAATCCCTTGCCCTCGCCGAGCGCGAAGAACATGCCGCCGCCCACGACGGCGGCGCTGTCGGGGTGACGGGCATCGGCGTCGAGGAGGTCCGCCTCGACGAAGGAGATGCCGGAGTAGGAGGGTGTGGCCTGCGAGACCAGGGGGCGGATCCGCGACCAGGCGCCGTCCGCGCCGATCAGCAGGTCGGTGGTGAAGGCGGAACCGTCGGCGAGGGTGACCTCGTGCCGGCCCCCGCCGAGCGGACGTGCCCCGGTGACCTTCGCGCCCCAGTGCACGGCGCTCTCGGGCAGCGATCCGAGCAGGAGGTCGCGCAGCTGGCCGCGCTCGACCTCGGGGCGGCCGCCGTCGCCGTCGTCGGCCTCCTCCATGCGGACCACGGCGTCCTTGTCCAGGACGCGCATGGCCTCGCCGCCGGGGTGGATGAGCGCGCGGAACTCCTCGTACAGATCGGCGGCGCGCAGGGCGGCCTGCCCGGACTCCTCGTGGATGTCGAGCATGCCGCCCTGTCCTCGGGCGGCCGGTGAGGCCTCCAGGTCGTACAGGGCGGCTTCGATGCCGTTGACGTGCAGGACGCGGGCGAGGGTGAGGCCGCCGAGGCCCGCGCCGGCGATGGCGACGGGGTGATGGGGGTGGCGTGTGGTCATGGTGGTGCTCCTTGCGTGGCTTGCGCGGTGAGGGGGGCGGCGGGGGCGGCAGCGCTCAGATCCGGTTGCCGTCGTCCGGTACGGGCGTGTGCAGGATTCCGTTGATCAGCGTGCGGAAGCCCCAGGAGATGCGGGCCTCCGGCCGACCGGACAGGAGTTGCGCGGCAAGTCCGGCGACGTGCGGGTGGGTCTCTTCGGACGCGCCCCGCAGCGCCTTGGCGACCGCGTCCCACTCCCCCTGCGCGACTTCGGCGTCCCTGTCGCCCGGCGCATGCTCGGCGGCGGTCGCGGTGGCGTACTGCAACAGCAGGTCGACGCCCCAGGCGGCCTGCCCCGGCGGAACCCCGCCCTCGTCCAGCAGGGCGAGCAGCGTCTCGATGAGCCGCAGGTAGTGCTCGCCGCGCGGCCGGGCCACGAGCGCGGCCTTGGCGAGACCGCGGTGCCGGAAGAGCACCGCGGTGTAGGAGGTGAGCACCTGCTCCAGGCGCTCGCGCCACTCGCCGTCGGCCGGCGCCGCCTCCACCCCGCCGAGCAGCTCGTCCAGGATCGCCGCGTGCAGCTCGGCGGTGTTGCGGACGTAGACGTAGAGGGAGGCGGGCCCGGTGTCGAGCTCCTGGGCGAGGCGGCGCATGGTCACCTTGCCCAGGCCGTCGGCGCGCATGATCTCCACGGCGGCGGCCACGATCCCGGCCCGTGTCAGGGCCGGCTTCGCCGGGCGCTCCCGGCGGCTGCGCGGGGCATGCAGGGCATCGGAGTGAGCTGTCATACGACCACTGTAACGAACATGTTCGTTACGTGCACGTTCGGAACGAACATGTTCGTCGCCGCAGCGCGAGCGGAGCCCGCACTTCCGCGCCGCGGCGGCATTCGCGCACTCAGGAGCTTGATTGGCGATCAGCGGAGGCGGGCATCACCGTGGGGCAGGATCGACCACGCAAGAGATACGCCGGGGGCGCGGTGAGCTGAATCCGTCGCGAGCACACCGGTCGTCCCAGGGGAGGGAAGTGAGTCGCCATGCGTGCGCACCAGCGCGCCCATCGGCACGTCGCCCGCGTTGAGTACGCACTGCCGCAGGAAGCCGCATCGGCCGGCCGGGCGCGGAGGTTGACCTCCGCGTTCCTGACCCGGTCCCGCAGGCACCTGACGGAAGTGGATGCCGAACGGGTGGACGATGCCACGCTGATCGTGTCCGAACTCGTCACCAACGCCACCCAGCACGGCCGCAGCTCCTGCCGCCTGCGCCTCGAAGTGTCCGACGATCACGTGACCGTCGAGGTCCACGACGCCAGCCCCGTCGGCCCGCGGGTGCTGGCGCCAAGCACCGAGCGGGACAGCGGCCGGGGCCTGGCGATGGTGCGGCACCTCGCCGCGCGCCTCGAAGTCGTCGGCAGCGGCCGGCGCGGCAAGGCCGTCCGTGCGGTGCTCGCCCTGCGACACCGGGAGCCCCGGCCCCGGCCCCGGCCGCTGCAACGTCCTCGCAACCTTGTCCGCAGTTGACTGGGCCTCCGTCTCGACGAGGAGCGGCTGCCCATGACCGACACCCCGCGCGTGGAGCTGACCCCCGCCGCCGCCGATCTGGTGCGGCGGCTGAGGGAGGCCCACGGGCCGCTGATGTTCCATCAGTCCGGCGGCTGCTGTGACGGCAGCGCCCCCATGTGTTACCCCGAGGGCGAGTTCCGCACCGGCGACTCCGATGTACGCCTGGCCTCGCTGGCCGTGGCAGGAGTGGCCGAACCGGTCACCTTCTGGATGTCCAAGAGCCAGTACGACGTATGGAGTCACACCCGGTTGATCGTCGACGTGGTGCCGGGCCGCGGAAGCGGATTCTCGCTCGAAGCCCCGGAAGGCGTTCGATTCCTCATCCGTTCCCGGTTGGTGGGCACCTAGAGGGCTTCTGACCACCCGCTCGCCACCCGCCCTGCACCCGTCCGGCGCTGCCCTCTGGTGCACGATCTGACCGGCCATCACACTGAGGCAGTTGGTGGGCCGGACAGATGTCAGGGGGCACGGTGGCGACACGACGCAAGCACATCCCAAGACGGTTCAGATCGGCGAGAGCGGCGCTCTCGGTATTGACGGCATTCGGCACGCTGGCCGGTGCGGCTCTGATGGGAGCGGCACCGGCCGGCGGCGTGGAGGGACCCCGGAAGACGGCCGAGTCGCAGATCGCGCCGGGCGTGAAGTACTGGCACTTCGACATCCCGGCGTCCCACGGCACGACCCGCGCGCACGTGCTCGACGTCGACCTGCGCGACGCGCGCACCGCCGTCGGCCTGCTCTATCCGGGTGAAGTGGGCGCCCGTTCCGCCGTATCCGCTCTCGCGGACGGCGCGGGGGCGGTCGGCGGGATCAACGGCGACTTCTTCAACATCTCCGAGACACAGCATCCGGGTGTCGAGGCCACCGGCGCGCCCGTCGGCCCGGCGGTCGCACGAGGCCGCGCCCTGAAGGGGGCGGTGCCGGGCGGCCAGCGCTTCGGTCCGGCCATGCCTCCTGGCGTGACCACCGAGGCCGTGCTGGGCGTGGGCTTCGACGGCCGGGCCCGTATGGACAGCCTGCGTCTCGAAGGCCAAGTACGCGTCGGCCAAACCCGTCTGCCGCTCGGCGGACTCAATCAGTACGCCCTTCCGGTGGGTTCCGTCGGCGCGTTCACCAGCGACTGGGGCCGCACCTCACGGGTGCGCTCCACCTGCGGCACCGACACCAACCGCGGCGCCCCCTGCAGCACGGACACACATGAGGTGACGGTGCGCGGCGGCCGTGTCGTGGAGTCCGCGGGCACACCCGGCAGCGGTCCGGTGGCCGCAGGCAGCACGGTCCTCGTGGGACGCGAGGCGGGCGCCCAGGAGTTGCGCAAGCTCTCGATCGGCGACCGGGTGCACGTCTGGCACCGCCTGGTGCCCGTCGAATCGCACACGCCGTTCCGCTTCGCGCTCGGCGGTTATCCGGTCCTGCGCGGCGGAGCCCCGCTGCCCGGACTCGACCCCGTCACCTCCGCCGTGCGCACGGCGGCGGGTATTTCCGACGACGGCCGTCGTCTCCTGCTCCTGTCCCTCGACGGCTCCCCCGAATTCCGTACGGGGCTGACCATCGCCGAAGTGGCCGACACCCTGCGCGGGTTGGGCGCCAGGGACGGCTTCAGCCTGGACGGCGGCGGTTCCTCCACCCTGGTCTCGTCCGCCACCCTGGTCGCGAGGGCGCCGGGCGCGGAGGCCGTCACCGTACGCAACAATCCCAGCGGCGGCGCGGAACGCCCGGTCGCCAACGGCATCGGCGTGTTCTCACGCGGCTAGTCGGCGGCGGGGCGCGAACGCGGTTGCGGGTTCCCGACAAGTAGGGGGTGAGACCGCCGACCGGCGGTACGGATACGGAGGTCCCGTGACCACGGACCTGGACGACGAGGAGCTGCTGGCCCGCACCGCGCGGGATCCGGCGGCCTTCGAACCGCTGGTGGTACGCCACTCGGCGGCTCTCCACGGCTACTTCGCGAGGCGGGCACCCGCTGCCGCCGACGATCTGCTCGCCGAGCTGTGGCTGCAGGCGTACGCGGCCCGGCGCGGCTTCGACGCGGCCCGCGGCCCCGCACGGGCCTGGCTGTTCGGCGTGGCACGCAACGTCCTGTCGGCGCACTGGCGGCGGCTCGCGCAGCAACGGCCGGGACCGCCCGGCGGGGGCGACGACGACCCGTGGGAGGCGGTGGACGCGCGGCTCGACGCGGCCCTGGTGGCCCCACGGCTGCGTGAGCTCCTTGCCGGACTCCCGCCGGAAGAGCGGGAGTTGCTGCTCCTGGTCGCCTGGGAGCAGCTCACGCCCGGCGAAGCCGCCGCGGCGGTCGGCATCCCCGCGGGGACGGCCCGCTCGCGGCTGCACCGCGCCCGTACCCGGCTGCGCGCGAGCGCGCCCCTGAAGCTGACTGGAGAACCGTCATGAACGAACGCGCTGACCTGCTCGACTTTCCCGGCGCCGATGACCTGATCGCGGCGGGTGACGTGGCACCGCCCGCAGCCGGGGCGGTGGCGGCGGCGCAGGCCGCCGTGGCGGACGCCGCGCGCCGCGATGCGACCGTGGTCCCCCTGCGCGGCCGTGCGGTTCCGCGCCGCCGCAGGCTCCTGGTCGCCGCGGCGGCGGTGGCCGCGATCGCCGCGGGCGCCGTCGCCTATCCGGTCCTCGACCTGGGCGGCGAGCCGGCGGCCACCGCGTCGGCGGCGCAGTTCCTGGACGACATGGCGACCGTCGCGGCGGGATCCCCGGCCGCTGCCGCGTCCCCGTACTGGAAGGTCCGTATGGAGACGGTGAACCAGGACGACGGGAATGCGACGACGACCACCTACTTCGACCGGGCGGGCCGCATCTGGACGGTGGATGCGAACGGCACGGTCCACGCGCCGGGCAAGGGGAGCAAGACCAAGAAGTGGTCCGTGGGCAGCAAGTGGCTGACCTGGCCCGCGCTCGACAAGCTGCCCACGGGCCAGAAGGCGCTCACCGCGCTCTTGCCGAGGGACGGCGAGAGCCGCCGCCACCAGGTGACGGCCCTGCTGGAGGACTCGCCCGCGAGCCCCGAACTGCGTGCCACCCTCTTCCGGATCCTCGCGGACACCCCCGGCGTGAAGCTGATCGGTGATGTCGAGGACAGCAAGGGGCGCCCGGGTGTCGCCTTCGAGATCAGGTGGTCCACCATCGGGTTCTCGACCGGCCCCGGCAAGGACGTGAAGTACCGGATGACGGACCGCTACATCGTCGACCCGGACACCGGCCTCCTCCTGGAGACGACCCACGAGAACCACGGCAAGAACGGCTCGGCGGACCGCTACACCTGGCTGGAGGTGGGTCCGGCCGACCGCGTCGGCTGAACCCCGTGCGGGCGGGACGCGCTCACTCGGTGTCCCGCACCGCCACCAGGCCGTTGAACACGCCCACGTACGCGGTGCCGTCCGGCCCCAGGGTGACCGGCGCCCAGTTGTTGTCGTAGGCGATGCCCGTGCCGGCGAGGCGCTTCCACTTGGTCTCGCCGGTGCGGAAGTCGACGGCCGTCAGGTACCAGGCATCGATGCCGAGGCTGTTGGGCTCCTTCGTGTAGAAGTACAGCAGCCCGGAGGCGGTGGACAGCTTGGGCACGTTCGAGGGGGCGCGGACGTCGCTCTCCCACACGGTGTCGCAGCCGCTGCCGTCCTCGCGTACGTCGATCCTGCTGGCGCCGCCGACGACGCTGCGCCCGAAGGTGAGCGAGGTGATGTTCTCGTAGCCGTAGTTGTTCTCGACGACGAGGCTGTTGCCCCAGGTGATCAGCGAGTTGTCGGTGGTGGACGCGCCGGAGCGGAAGACGGGGACCTTGCAGACGAGGCGCTTGTCGTCGGCGACGTCGTCGCCCCTGCGGTAGACGAGGACGTTCATGCGGTCGTCGGCGTTGTCGGTGATCGCCACGTAGTCGGCGTCGCCCTTGCCGAAGAGGTCGGGGGTGGTGCCCGAACCCTGGTTCACCGAGCCGGGCTTGGTGCCCGTCCCGCGGTCGTAGGTCTGGCGCCAGACGGCCTTCGGGGTGCCGTCGGCCCCGGCCCGGAAGCTGTAGAGGGCGTGGTCGGAGACGATCGACACGCCGTCCTCGGCGACGGAGAAGGAGTTCTGGATCTCCTCGCCTTCGAGGCGGATGGAGCGGATGTCGCCCGACCCGGGGTCCACCGTGCCGACGCGGCCCTGCCGGGTCACCCACCAGATGCGGCCCTCCCAGTCGGGCATCACCGACGTGACCGGGTCACATTCGCCGCTCGGGTAGAGATTTGACCAGGTAACGCAGTCGTGCGGCACGTGCGCCGTCAGATCCCAGTCCTTGTCGACGACGAACCGCCAACTGCCGTCCGCCGTCTGCTCGTGCGCGAGCCGCACGATGTGCTGGCGGGAGTCGGCCAGGACGAGCCGGTCCTCGTTGTCGAGATACGAGTAGGCGCCGCCCGAGGTGTCCTTGAAGATTTTCGAGAAGTCCAGGCGGGTGATGGCCTCGACGGTGGAGGGGCGCTGCGGCAGCTTGTACTCGGCGAGCGTCGCCATCGTCTTGGGGTCGAGCAGCTTGACCAGGAAACCGGTGAACGTGCCGCAGACGGTGACGATGCGTCCGGCCTTGTCGAAGGTGACGGTGGCGCACTCGCCGCCGAGCGCCGCCATCTTCTCGCTGCTGACCTCGGGCTTCTTCCCCAGCGGTCCGTTCCAGGGGTACGTTCCGCTGCCCGCCGCGTCCGCGTGCATCCCGCTGCGGCCGTTGGCCGCGAGGTGGGGGTGCTGGGGCGGCTGTTCGCCGGGCAGCGGGCGGGGTTCGGCGGGTGTGCCGGAGTACTGGTCGACGAGCCGGTGCCCCGGCGCCTTCGGTATGTCGTCAGCCCGGGCGGGAGACGCGAAGGACGCGGCCGAGACCGTGAGCGCGGTCAGGGCGAGGGCACTGCTGAGGGTTCTGCGACGCGGCATGGGCCGAAGCTAGGGCCAGACCCTTGAAGTGTCCATGGAAAGGTGACAGTTGTTCATGAACACGCAATGATCATGCCGGCGTGATCACGGCTGCAAGCCGCTGACGATGTCCGCGGCGGCCGTCACCCCGTTGTGGATGGTCGGCGCCATGCTCGAACTCGCCAGGTAGAAACCGAGCAGCGCACAGACCAGGGCGTGCGAGAACTTCAGCGCGCCGTTGCGCAGAAAGACCACTGCAAGGATCACCAGCAGCAGCACCACAGAGACCGAAATGGCCATGGGGACAACCTCCTCCGCCACGTCCACACCGCGGCTCTGGGCCGAGTGTGGCGCAGCGGAGGGACCGTCCGGGCGACCGGCATGTCCTCCGAACGGGTGTTATGTGCCGGGGCGTTGCTTCGGCCGGAACGCGTCCCGTCCCTGTCCGGGCCGCTTCCCGTCCGGATCCGGGCCGGGGGGCTACTGCCCGTGGGCGTCGAGGAACGCCTCCAGGCCCGCGAGGTCGTCCGTGTTCAAGTGGTCGACTCCGGCGGCCAGGAGCTCGCCCCACACCGCGTCGCGCGCCGGTCCCGCCAGGTCGGGCGTAGCCCAGAAGCGGACGCGCTGCCCGCGCTTGTGGGCGGCCGAGACGATGCCGCGCAGCTTGTCGCGCTCGGCGGCGGGGATCGCGCCCACACCCTGCCAGCTGAAGTTGAGCGTCCAGTTGTCGCTGATCAGCGGGATGAGCGAGGCGGGGGCCGCGCTGCCCAGGTCGGCGAGGCGGCCGTCGTAGAAGGCGCGGCGCACTCGCTGGGCCTCCATCGGCGCGCGGGCCGCCCGGTCGCCGGATATCACCGCCGTCACGGGACCGCGGCGCACCTTGCCGTGCGCGTACGTGGTGAACAGGTGCCGGTAGCGGCGCAGGTGGCGGTCGAGTTCGAGGTACGTCGCCGCGCCCTCGGTCTTGATGTCGATCAGGAGCTGGAAGGGGGTGTGGCGGTAACCCCGGTACACCGAACCGCGGTTGGCACGCACGCGGGCGGCCAGGGGGTCCAGGTAGAGCGATTCGAGGGTCCGGGTGGGGTCGAGGTCGATCGGGTCGTGGGCGACCAGGAGAGCGCGGTCGACGAGGTAGATGTCCGCCTCGACGCTGCCGAAGCGGTGGTCGAGCGCGTCGAACAGGGGCCGGGGGTGCTCGTAGTCGTTGTGCGCGTGGGCACGCACGAGGGGTCGGGGTCGGGGTCTGTGTCCGCGCTCGCTCGCCTCGGCGTACGCGGGGACGGCTGCGGTGCCGGCGAGCGCGGCACCGATGGTGAGGGCTCTACGACGGGTGATGAGTGCCACGGAGACTCCAGAAAAAGGCGGGGGACGCGGGCATGGCCTCAGTGAGTATGAGGCCATGCCCGCGTCAAGAAACCCCCTCGCGACGGGAGTTGGCGCTATCGACGCCCTGCGTTAACTGCGGTAATCCCACGCCCCCTCGGGGCCCCTCAGGCCACCCCGGGCTCCGGCTCGCGGTCGGCGTCCGGCTCATGCCCGACCGTCTTCGCACCGGCTCCGACCAGCTCGTCCCAGTGGACGGTCCGCTCGCACCACCGCTCCAGGAGCACCCGGTCGTGCCCGACGGCGAGCAGTCCGGCGCCGCTCTCGTGCCGGTACTCCTCCACGGCGTGCACGAGTGCCGCCGTCGTCGAGGCGTCCAGCATCGCCGTCATCTCGTCGCAGATCAGCCAGCGCGGGCGGAGCACCAGGGCGCGGGCCAGGCAGGCGCGCTGCAGCTGGCCGTCGCTGACCTCGTGCGGCCTGCGGCCCATGAGGTCGGCGCCGAGGCCGACCGTGGCCGCCAACTCCCGTACTCGCTCGGCGGCTTCGGTTCCGCGCCCGGTCGCCCGCAGCGGCTCGGCGATGAGGTTCGTGAGGGTGAGGCGCGGGTCGGCGGACAGGCGGGGCTGCTGGAAGACGACACCGAAGGCGGTGCGCTGGGCGCGGGGGGCGCGGTGCCGCCAGCCGCGGGCGGGCTCGCCGTCGATGACGACGCGGCCCGCGTCGGGCTTGTGCAGCAGGGCCGCGACCCGGGCCAGCGTCGACTTGCCGCAGCCGCTGGGACCGAGCAGACCGACGGAGGAGCCGGGAGCGAGGGTGAGGTCGACGCCGCGCATGACGGGGGCGCGGCGGTCGTATCCGGCGGTGACGGAACGCAGTTCAAGCATGAGGTGCCTCCAGGAAGGCCGCCGCCGGACGGGGATGGTGGCAGGCGACGCCGTCCACAGCCGCGGGGACGGTCTCGCAGGCGTCGTCCGCCGCCGGGCAGCGCGCCGCGAACGCGCATCCGCCGGGCAGCGCGGACAGTTCGGGCGGCATGCCGGGGATTGGCGTGAACTCCCGCTCCGGGAGGGCGTTCAGGAGGCCGCGCGCATAGGGGTGCCGGGGTCCCGGCGCGCCGAAGAAGTCCTCGGCGTCGGCGATTTCGACGATGCGTCCCGCGTACATCACGGCGACCCGGTCCGCGATGCGCTCGGCGGCGGCCAGGTCGTGGGTGATCAGGAGCAGCGCGCGGCCGTCGCCGACGTGCCGCCGCAGCTCGTCCACCGTGCGCTCGACGAGGTCACGGTCAAGCCCCGTCGTCGGCTCGTCGGCGAGCAGCAGCGGTGCGTCGCCGATGAGCGCGAGCGCGGTGGCGGCGCGCTGGGCGAGGCCGCCGGAGAGTTCGTGCGGGTAGCGGTCCAGGTGCCCGGCGGGGAACGCGGCGCGCTCGGCGGCGGCTTCGGCGGCCTCGCGCAGCTGCGGGCGGCGCACGCCCGCCAGTTCCCGCAGGGTCTCCTCCAACTGGGCGCGGACCGTGCGCACCGGCGTCAGGTGCGCGGCCGGGCTCTGCGGTACGAGACCGACGCGCCGCCCCCGGACCGTGCGGGCCAGGGTGCGCTCGTCGGCGGTCATCAGGTCCACGTCGCCGATGAGCGCGGACCCGGCGGTCTGCGCGTTCTGCGGAAGGAGCCCGAGCAGCGCGGAGGCCAGTACGGACTTGCCGCAGCCGCTCTCGCCGACGAGGGCCAGGCACTCCCCCGCCGCCAGGTCGAAGCGGGCGCCGGTGACGGCGGAGACGAAGGTGTCGCCGCGCATGCGGAACCGCACGGAGAGATCCCGCGCGGAAAGCACCGGGGACGAGGGGGACGGGTTGGTGACGGGCTCGGTCACAGCATCAGCTCCGATCGGCGCCGGGGATTGATCCGTTCCCGCCAGGCGCCCGCGAGGCCCGCGATCGCCAGGGTGGGAATGATGATGAACAGGCCGGGGAAGAGCGTCGGCCACCAGTCCCCGGCCAGGAGGGAGCCGCGCGCGCTCTGCACGAGCGTGCCCAGGCTGGCCTGGTGGGTGGGGAGTCCGAGGCCGAGGAAGGAAAGCGCGGACTCGTGCCAGATGGCGTGCGGCACCATCAGGACGGCGGCGAGTCCGGCCTGCGGCAGCACGCCGGGCAGCAGATGGCGCACGATGACGCGCAGGCGCGACGCGCCGCCGGAGACGGCCGCGTCGACGTACGGGCGCGAGCGCAGCGACAGGACCTCGGCGCGCACGATGCGGGCCGTGGACAGCCAGTGCGTGAGCGCGACCGAGACCACGACCGGCCAGACTCCCGGCCGGAACATCGCCACGATGAAGATGCCGAGCAGCAGGTGCGGAACGGACGAGAAGACGTCCACCAGCCGCATCACGACCCGGTCCACCCAGCCGCCCGACGCGGCGGCGAGCGCGCCCACGGCGGTGCCGATGACGGTCGCCACGACCGCCGCCACCACGCCCACGAGCAGTGAGACCCGCAGCCCGTACACGCAGCGCAGCAGCAGATCGCGCCCCACGTCGTCGGTGCCGAAGGGGTGTCCCCAGGAGGGCGGTTGCAGCTTGGCCGCGAGGTCGACGGCCTGTTCGTCGAGGTTCACCAGCGGCGGTACGAGAAGCACGGCGAGCACGATGGCCGCGACGATCACCGCCGAGGAACGTACCCGCCACGCGCGCGTGGAGCGAGTTTTGGAGGCGCCGCCCGAGGAGGCGCGCCAGGTCGTCGTCTCAGCCATCGAAGTCGTCGTCTCAGCCATCGAATCTGCCTCAGCCATCGAAGCCCACCCTCGGATCGGCGAGGCCGTACAGCAGGTCGGCCAGCAAATTGCCCAGGAGCACCGCCGCCGTGGCCAGGACGGTGAGCGCGGCGAGCAGCGGGAAGTCCACGGCGGTCGCCGCCGACACGGTGGCCGCGGCGATGCCGGGCCAGCTGAAGACGGTCTCCACCAGGAGCGCCCCGGTGATCAGTTCGGGCACGCGGGAGCCGATCAGAGTGAGCACCGGCAGCATGCCCGAGCGCAGGGCATGTCCGAGCAGCACGGTGCGTTCGGCGAGGCCACGCGCGCGTGCGCCACGGACGGGGTCGTCGCCGAGCGCGTCGCCCACCCCCTGGCGTACGTAGAGCACGAACCACGGGAGCTGCGAGATCGCCAGGACGGCGGCGGGCAGCACGAGATGGCTCGCGACCTGCCCGGCGGTGACGGCCGAACTCGCCGTGTCCGTGAGCCCGCCCGAGGGCAGCACCCCCAGTTTCAGGGCGAACAGCCAGACGGCGAGCAGCCCGATCCAGAACGGCGGGGCGGCTTCGAGGGTGTACGCGAGTGAGGTGACGCCGCGGTCGAGCCAGCCGCCGGGCCGGCGCGCTGCGAGCACGCCGAGCGTGGTGCCGACGAGGATCGCGAGCAGGAACGCGGTGGCCGCGAGCAGCACGGACCAGCCGATGCGCTCGCCGATGACGTCGGCGACGGGCTGGCGCAGGGTGCTGGAGTCCCCCAGGTCGCCGCTGACGGCCGAGGTGAGCCAGTCCCACCAGCGCTGCACGAGCGGCTGGTCGACGCCGAGGTTGCGACGCAGCTGGTCGAGGTTCTCCTGCGAGGCGGTGAGTCCGGCGGTGCCCGCGTACGCCTTGACGGGGTCGAAGGGGGACGCGGCGGCGATCGCGAAGACGCCGAAGGTCACGGCGAGCAGGACCGGGACGGCGAACAGGGCCCGCCGTCCCGTCATGCGCGCCATCGGCCCCCAGGGGAGCTTGTGGAGCGCGGATTTCACTGCTCGGGCTGCCAGTCCTCGACGTTCCACCACGGCCCGGACGCCAGGCCGTGGTCGTGCGGCTCGGTCTGGGTGGTCAGGTCGCCGAAGCGCTTGTCGACGACATAGAGGTGGTCGATGTGGGTGAGGAAGGTGTAGCCGGGGTTCTTCACCAGTTCGCGCTGGATGGTGTCGTACGCGGCCTGGCGCTTGGCGTGGTCGCCGCTCTCGCGGGCCTCGTCGAGCGCCTTGTCGACCTTGGGGTTGTCGTAGTGGGCCATGTTGTTGAAGCCGTCGCCGGCGAGCGAGGACTTCAGGAGGGTGTACTGGTCGAAGTCCGGGTCGGCCGGTGAGCCGCCGCCCGCGAGGACCGCGTCCTTGGGCATGCGCGGCTGGATGACCTCCCAGGTGCCTGCCTGCACTTCGACCTTGATGCCGAGCTTCTTGGCGTCGGACGCGTAGGCCAGCGCGTGGTCCTGGCGGAGCTTGTCGCCGGAGAGGTACCAGAGCGGGAACTTCGCCTGGACGCCGTCCTTCGCGCGGACGCCGTCCTTGCCCGCCTTCCAGCCCGCCTTGTCCAGGATCTTCTTGGCGGCGGCGAGGTCGTGCCCCCGCTCGGTGCCCTTGGTGAACCAGGGGCTGTCGGTCGGGACGGGGCCGTAGGCCTCCTTGCCCGCGCCGTCCAGGATCGAGTCGACCATGGCCTTGCGGTCGACGCCGTTGTCCAGCGCGCGCCGGATGTCGGTGTCACCCGTGACCTTGTTGCCGGTGGGCAGCGTCACCACGCGGTAGTCGAAGGTCTTGGCGGCGTACGACTTCTTGTTGCCGTCGTTCTTGTACTTCGCGGCCAGGTTGGGCGGCAGGATCGCGCCGTCGAGCTCACCGGCGTCCAGCCGGGTGGCGCGGATGTCGTCGTCCTTGATGATCGCCATGGTGAAGTTCTCGACCTTCGGTGCGCCGCCCCAGTAGCCGGGGTTGGCCTTGAAGGTGAGCTTCTCGCCCTTGGACCACTTCACCAGCTTGTAGGGGCCGGTGCCGACCGGCTTGGTGGTGAAGGCGCCGGTGTTCACGTCCTGCTTGCCCGCTATGTGCTCGGGGGCGATCGGCAGGACGGTGCGCTCGGCGAAGGGCGCGTAGGGGTACTTGAGGTGGAAGACGACGGTGTCGTCGCCCTTCGCCTCGACGTCCTTGACGGCGTCGAGTTCGGTCTTGGACGCGTTGTTGGTCTTCTTGTCGAGGATCGTCTCGTAGGTGAAGACGACGTCCTTGGACGTGAAGGGCTTGCCGTCGCTGAACTTGACGCCCTTGCGCAGCTTGAAGGTGTAGGTCTTGCCGTCGTCGCCGACCTCGGGCAGTCCGGCCGCGAGGGCGGGCTTCAGCTTCATGTCGGCGTCGTGCGTGAGCAGACCGTCGAAGATCTTGGAGTTGCCGTCCTTGCCGTAGCCGAGGAGCGGGCTCAGGGTGTCCGGCTCGTACGCGATGCCGACGACCGCGGAGTCCTTGGCACCGCCCGCGCCGTTGCCGTCGCCCGGCGCCGAACAGGCCGTAGCGGCGACCGCCAGTGAGGCGGCCGCCGCTACCGCGCCCGTACCCCGTATCGATCGGGCCCTCATGCTCCACACCCCTACTGAAGATCAAACGTTATTGCGAACGGGTCGCAATTATGCCTGATGTAATGGGTGGGTAAAACGGGTGGTCCATACCGAGTGGATCACGGGAGCCGGGTCACCGGCCGGGGACGGGGATCGGGGTCAGGGCGCGGGCAGGTTGACGCGCGCCGCAAGCTCCTCCCGGTGGCGCCCCACCGTACCGAGCGCGATCGAGTCCGCCTTGGCCCGCTTGAGGTAGAGGTGGACGGGGTGCTCCCAGGTCATGCCGATGCCGCCGTGCAGCTGGAGCGCCTCTTCCGCGACGTGCACCGTGGCGGGCGACGCGAATGCCTGCGCGAGAGCCGCCGCGACATCGGCGTCCGCGCTGCCGGCGGCGAGGGTGTCGGCCGCGTTGCGGGCGGTGGCACGCAGGTTGACCACTTCGAGCCAGAGCTGGGCGAGCCGGTGCTTGAGCGCCTGGAAGGAGCCGACGGGCCGGTTGAACTGGTGCCGTTCCTTGGTGTGGCGCACGGTCTCGGTCAGGCACCAGTCGGCGACGCCCAGTTGCTCGGACGCGAGCAGCCCGGCTCCCGCCCGCAGTCCCCGCCGTACGGCGGGACCTGACTCCGGGCCGACCGCACGCGCGCGTGCCCCCTCGAAGGTGACCGTGGCGAGCGGCCTCGTGAGGTCCAGCGAGGTCTGCGGCGCGACGCTCACGCCGTCCAGTGCCGCGTCCACCGCGAAGAGTCCCGCACCCGTCGGCACCAGGAACACATCGGCGGCGACCGCGTCGGCGACGCCGGTGACGCTGCCGTGCAGGGCATCGCCCTCCGCGCGCACGCCGGGCAGGGCATCGCCCGGCGCGGCGGCGAGGGACACGGCGAGCACGCCGATCCTGCGTCCCGACGCGAGCGCGCCCAGGAGCTCCCTCGCCGCGTCGCTGTCGCAGGCAAGGAGCGCCTCGGTCGCGATGACGGCACTGGTCAGATAGGGCACGGGCGCGACGGCGCGGCCCAACTCCTCCAGGACGACGGCGGCTTCGCGGTGCGTGGCGCCCTGGCCGCCGAGTTCCTCGGGCACGAGCAGTCCGGCCAGGCCCATGCCGTCCGCGAGTGCCTTCCACAGCTCACGGTCGTGCGGTTCGGCGGACTCGGTGCGGGCGAGCACGGCGGTGGCGTCGCAGTGGTCGGCGAGCAGGCCGCGCACGACTGAGCGCAGCGCCTCTTCCTCTTCGGAGTACAGCAAGTCGCGCTGCGTACTCTGCGGTGTCTGCGTGCTCATCGGGCGAGGTCCTTCCACGCGACGTCCTTGTCGGTGCGCGGCTCGGAGGGCAGCCCGAGGACACGCTCGGCGACGATGTTGAGCAGCACTTCGCTGGTGCCGCCCTCGATGCTGTTGCCCTTGGCGCGCAGATAGCGGTAGCCCGCGTCACGGCCGACGAAGTCGACCTTCGCGGGCCGGCGCATCGTCCAGTCCTCGTACAACAGGCCCTCCTCGCCGAGGAGTTCCACCTCCAGGCCGCTGATCTCCTGGTTCAGGCGGGCGAATCCGAGCTTCATGCCCGAACCCTCGGGCCCCGGGTGCCCCGCGACGAGCTGCTGGCGAAGGCGCTCACCGGTGAGCCGGGCGACCTCGGCCTCCACCCACAGCTTCAGGAGCCGCTGGTGCAGGTCGTGCGTGCGCAGTTCGGGGCGCTCGCGCCAGGCCTCGACGACCGGGCCGATCATGCCGCCCTCGCGCGGGATGCGGGCGCCGCCGATGGACACGCGCTCGTTCATGAGGGTGGTCTGCGCGACCTTCCAGCCGTCGCCGATCTCCCCGAGGCGGTGTGCGTCCGGGATCCTCACGTCGGTCAGGAAGACCTCGTTGAACTCGGCCTCGCCGGTGATCTGCCGCAGCGGGCGGACCTCGACGCCGGGGTCGGTCATGTCGCAGACGAAGTACGTGATGCCGCGGTGCTTGGGCACCTCCGGGTCGGTGCGGGCGATGAGGATGGCCCAGCGGGCGGCGTGCGCGCCGGACGTCCACACCTTCTGCCCGTTGACCACCCAGGTGTCGCCGTCACGCACAGCGCGGGTGCCCAGGGCCGCCAGGTCGGAGCCGGCGCCCGGCTCGCTGAAGAGCTGGCACCACACCTCGTCGCCGACCCACAGCGGCCGCAGGAAGCTGCGCTTCTGCTCCTCGGTGCCGAAGCGCAGGATGGTGGGCGCCGCCATGCCGAGGCCGATCCCGATGCGGCGCGGGTCGTTGTCCGGCGCGCCCGCGGCCTCAAGCTCGGCCTCCACGACGGCCTGCAGGGCCCGCGGCGCACCGAGGCCGCCGAGCCCCTCCGGGTAGTGCACCCAGGCGAGCCCGGCGTCGAAGCGTGCCTTGAGGAACGCCGACCGTTCCGTCGTTGCGGGCGGGTGCGCGGCGAGGAACTCCTGTGTACGGGTGCGCAGTCCGGCGGCGTCCGTCATGCGTCGCCTCCGCCGGGAACCACGGCCACCCGCCCCGTCGTGACGCCGTCGGCCACGCGCTGGACGGCGGCGGAAGCCTCGCCCAGGGGCACGCGCTCGCTGATGAGCGGCTTGATCGCGCCCTTGGCCGCGAGCTGGGTGAGCTCCTCGTGGCAGCGGAGGATCGCCTGCGGGTCCTTGGTGTTGTACAGACCCCAGTGCAGGCCGAGCACCGCGTAGTTCTTCACCAGGGCGTGGTTGAGCGCGGGCGTCGGGATGACACCGCTCGCGAAACCGACGACGATGATCCGGCCCTCGAAGGCGACGCACTTGGTCGACTGGGTGTACGCGTCGCCGCCGACCGGGTCGTAGACGACGTCGGCGCCACGGCCGCCGGTGGCTTCCTTGACCGCGCCGATCACGTTCTCCGTGCGGCGGTCGATGACCACGTCGCAGCCGAGCTCGCGCGCGACCTCGGCCTTCGCGGCGCCGCCGACGACGCCGATGACCTTGGCGCCCGCCGCCTTGCCGAGCTGGATGGCCGCGCTGCCGACGCCGCCGGCGGCCGCGTGCACCAGGAGGGTCTCGCCCGCCTGGAGGTGCGCGCGGCGGTGCAGGCCGAACCAGCCGGTCTGGTAGCCGATGTGCAGGGCTGCGGCCTCGGCGTCGTCCAGGGCGTCGGGCGCGGGCAGCACGGCCGCCGCGTCGGCGATCGCGTACTCGGCGAATCCGCCGTACGGAAGGGCGGGGTTGGCGATCACGCGCCGCCCGTCCTCGGTCTCGCCGCAGATCTCCACGCCGGGTGTGAACGGCAGCGGCGGCGTGACCTGGTACTGCCCGCGGCAGAGCAGCGCGTCGGGGAAGTTGATGTTGGCGGCGCGGACCTTGAGGAGCAGCTGGCCGTCGCCCGGCACCGGCCGGTCCACGTCTTCCAGGCGCATCACCGCGCTCGGCTCGCCGTTCTGGTGCACTTGCCATGCCTGCATGCGGGGCCTCCACGGGGCTCTTCGTAGACCGGGCTCCGTCGCATACTAAGCGGTCGCTTGCAGCGAGGGGAACCGTCTCGTCAGTCCGCTTCGGGCTTCTGCCGAGCGGACTCCTGTGCGGACCGCTGAGCGGGGCGCGCCCGTACGTGCATCCGCTCGCCCTGCGGGCCGAACAGGCTGAGGAACTCCGCGGGCCCCTCCCCCGTGGACCCGAACCAGTGCGGGACGCGCGTGTCGAACTCCGCGGCCTCGCCCGCCGTGAGGATCACGTCATGATCGGCGAGCACGAGCCGCAGCCGCCCGGACAGGACGTACAGCCACTCGTACCCCTCGTGGGTCTGCAGGTCGGGCTCGACGGAGCGGTCCGGCTCGAAGATCTTGTACGCCTGGAGGCCGCCGGGCTGCCGGGTCAGCGGGATCATCGTGCGGCCGTGCCGGACGATCGGCTTGGACCGCACACGCGGGTCGCCGACGGGCGGGGCGCCGACGAGTTCGTCCAGGGCGACCTGGTGGGCGCGGGCGATGGGGAGCAGGAGTTCGAGGCTGGGCTTGCGGTGGCCGGACTCCAGGCGGGAGAGGGTGCTCACCGAGATGCCGGTGGCGGCGGCGAGGCCCGCGAGCGTCGCGCCGCGCTCTTTGCGGAGCTTGCGCAGGCGGGGGCCGACCTCGGCGAGAACGCCCTCGAGATTCACGTTGTCGTCATCGTTCCCTGTCATGCCTTTATTGCATTATCGGCAAAATCAACTGTCAATCCCTCACTCTCGGTGCGGCGGTCCGCGGGGGCCATTGAGTCCCTCACGGGCATGGAGCTTTATGGCGTTACGCGATATCGATGCGGCCATGACGGACGACGATGCGAACGAAAGAGCTCTGCCCGGGCTTCCGGCCCCCGCACCGCTCGGTTCGAGCGCCCTGCCCGAGGGGACGTACGACGGGGTGGTCGTGCTCGTGACGGGTGGCGGGACCGGCCTCGGCAAGGCGATCGCCGCGGAGTTCGCGCGGCTCGGCGCGGATCTGGTGATCGCCAGCCGCAAGGAAGAGCGGCTGAAAGCGGCGCGGGACGAGCTCGCGGGCCTCGGCGGGCGGGTGACGGCCGTGCCGTGCGACATCCGCGACCCGGAGCGCGTCGCCGAGGTCTTCGACGCGGCGCAGGAGGCCTACGGCCCGCCCGGCGTTCTGGTCAACAACGCGGCGGCGAACTTCCCCGTGCCCGCCGAGGACATGTCCCCGAACGCGTGGCGCTCGGTCGTGGACATCACGCTGACCGGGACGTTCCTCATGACACGCGAGTTCGCCCGCCGACACCTCGCGGCGGGCACACCCGGCTCCGTCATCAACATCGGGGCGTCGTACGCGTGGACCGGCGGGCCCGGGTTCGCCCACAGCGCCGCGGCCAAGGCGGGCGTACAGAGCCTCGTCGAGAGCCTGGCGGTGGAGTGGGGCCCGTACGGAATCCAGGTCAACGGCCTGGTGCCGGGCCTGATGCCGCACGAGGACATGACGGCCGACATCCGCGGCAACCTCGACCGGGCGGCGCCCGTGCCGGACGGACCCCGGCAGGGTTTGAGCTCCCGCCAGCCGGCCCTCCGCGTCGGCGCCCCGCGCGAACTGGGCTGGGCCGCCACCTTCCTGGCCTCGCCCTACGCCCGCTTCATCACCGGGCACACGCTGGTGGTCGACGGCGCGAACTGGCAGCGGCGGGGCCTGGTGAGCCCGGAAGTGGTGACGGTGCGGGAGCAGATGGGGCGGGGGCCTTTCGAGGGATAGCCCGAGGGGTAGCCAGGCACCCTTGCCTCTTCGAGGGCGGCGGGGCACCTTGCCTCTTCGCGAGGCAGCGAGTCCCCTCGCCCCCGCCGCCGCTACTTGCCCTCGAAGTTCGCCGAGCGCCGCTCCCCCTTCGCCGCGTACCCGGCGCGGGAGTCCTCCGACGTCAGCGTGATCGCCGCGTTCATGGCCACCCGGTCGAGCGCGGCCTCCATCCCCGCGTCCGCGTACGCGTCGATGCCCCGCTTGATGCCCTGCACGGCCAGCGGGCCGTTCGCCGCGATCTCCGCGGCCACGTCCCGGGCCGTCTTGGCCAGTTCGTCGACCGGCGTGACGATCTGGACCAGGCGCAGCCGTTCGGCGGTGGCGGCGTCGATGCGGCGGCCGGTGAGCGAGAGCAGCTTCGCCCAGCCCGCGCCCGCCTCGCGCGCGATGCGCAGATCGCCGCCCGCGTCCACCGCGACGCCGATCTGCGCCTCGGGCAGCGCGAACACCGCGTCGTCCGCGGCGATCCGCACGTCCGCCATCAGCGCGAGCTCGAAGCCGAAGCCGAGGCAGTACCCCTGCACGGCGGCGACGATCGGCTGCGGAAGGCCCGCGAAGACGCGGAAGCGTTCGTGGACCCAGCGCAATGCCTCGTAGTAGTTGCGGGTGCGTTCGGATCCCGAGCGGCCGCCGATCGCGTCGCCGATGTGCGCGGTGATGTCGATCCCGGCACAGAACGCCCGCCCCTCGGCCCGCAGCAGTACCGCCCTGATCGAGTCGTCGTAGCGGATCCGGTCGGCGAAGATGCCCAGCTGGCGCGTGGCCTCCCAGCTCCAGGCGTTGAGCTTCTGCGGGTAGCAGAGGGTGAGGATGCCCAGGCCGTCCTCGATGTCGAGGCGCAGCCGCTCCCCGCCCTCCGGGATGTCCGTGCCGATGGTGTCGATCATCCAGCGCCAGCTCCTGCCTACGTTTCTGACGTCACGTCAGTTCTTGACGTGACGTCAGCGTAGTGGCGGCGGCTCAGCGGCTGAAGACCTCGAAGGACACCGCGGGCTTCCCGCCGAAGCGCGGCGCCACCTGCTGGGCATTGCCGGTGAGGAACTCGCGGCAGTACTTCTCGGGGTCCTCCTGCGTCAACACCTCGATGTACGTGCGGTGTTCGAGGAGCGAGCGCACGGAGCGCTCCAGGCCGGCCGTGGCGTCCGCCGCGTGCGTGGGCGACGAGGAACCGGCGACGGCCACCCAGCGCACGCCGTTCCAGGGTTCGAGCGCGTCCTCCTCGATCAGCTCCGGGAAGATCCAGCGGTTGCCCGCGTCCGCCACGGCGTCCAGGGTGGCGCGGCCGACGGCGACGTGGTCCGGGGTGTTCCAGGCGACGCCGCCCCAGGTGTCGCGGTAATTGAGGGTGATCACGAGCTCGGGCCGGTGCCTGCGTACCGCGGCGGCGATGTCGCGGCGCAGCGCCGTCCCGTACTCGATCACGCCGTCCCTGTGGTCGAGGAACTCCACGGACGACACGCCGACGACCGCCGCGCTGGCCCGCTGCTCGCGCTCGCGCAGCGGCCCGCACGTGGCCGGGTCGAGGGTGTCGATGCCCGCCTCGCCGCGGCTGGCCAGGAGGTAGGACACCTCGCGTCCGCCGTCCGTCCAGCCGGCGATCGCGGCCGAGCAGCCGTACTCCAGGTCGTCGGGGTGGGCGACGACGGCGAGAGCGCGCTGCCAGTCCTCGGGCATGGGGGTGAGCTGGTCGTTCACATTCAACGGCTCTGTCATGCCCGCAGCCTAGCTTCGCGGGGCCCGCCGGCGGAGGGCTCGGACCGCACACCGGCGAACACGCGCGGGAACACGCGCGGAAGGGCTCAGACCTCGCCCCGCGTGAGGGCCAGGAGCCGGTCGAGGACGCGCGGCGATCCCACCCGCAGCCCGTCGTGCTCGTACTCGTCGGTGACCCAGGTCCGCAGGCCGCGGATGGCGCGAGCGGTGCGCAGGGAGTGGTCGGTGTCCACGTACATGTCGTCGTGGTAGATGGCGGCAGCGGCCGGCACCTCGTTCGCGGCCAGGCGGGCCGTGTCGTACAGGGGCGCCCATCCGGTGCGTGCGGCCAGCAGGTCGGCGGTCTCGCGCAGCGGCCGCAGCGCCGGATCGCAGTCGAACTGCCAGCGCTGGACGGCTTCCCCGGTGAAGAGCAGCGGCGCGTCCCCGGCGAGTGCCTTGCCGGGGTCGAACTGCGGGAACTCGCCGCGCAGCCGCTGTGCCGACCAGTCGGTGGGCCGCTCGCCCTGGCCGTAGATCGACTCGTGCAGGAGCGCGAAGAGCGGGCGGTCCCTGAGCGACAGCTGGGCGTGCACGTGTTCCTGGAACGCGTCGGAGAGATCGAAGCCCGCCGGGGTCCGTACGAAGGCGTCCTCCAGGAGGTAGTGCAGGCGGTGGCTGCCGTCCTTCGTGCCGAGCAGCATGCCCAGAGACTGGAACCCCTCGACGGTGAGGCGGTAGCCGCCGTTCAGGACCGGCTCGTGCTCGGCGAGGTGGGCGGCGATGCGGCGGGCGCGCTCCACGTCCTGCGGGTAGCGGGCGTAGTGGGCCGCGGTCTTGCGCTGCATGCGCGGGTAGGCGGCGCGGTAGACGTCGTCGGCGTGGCCGTCGAGCGTGGGCAGGCCGCCGGTGATGACGGCGCTGTGCAGGCCTTCGGGGGCCGCCGAGAGGTAGTGGGTCGCGCAGAAGCCGCCGAAGCTCTGGCCCAGGACGGTCCAGGGGGCGCCGCCGGTCAGCTCGCGCCGGATCAGCTCGCAGTCGCGGACGATGGAGTCGGCGCGGAAGTGCACGAGGTAGTCGGCCTGCTCCCGGGGGCCGCCGCGCAGGGGCAGCGTCTGGCGCGTGGCCGGGGTGGAGCTGCCGGTTCCGCGCTGGTCGAGGAGCAGCACCCGGTAGTCCTGCAGCGCCCTGCCCAGCCACGCCTCCTTGCCCGCGAAGCGGTTGGCCCCGCATCCCGGGCCACCCTGCAGATACACCAGCCACGGCAGGTCGGCGGCGTCCCCGTGTGCGCTCGCCACGGCCTCGCGGGCGAACACCTCGATCCGCTCCCCCGCCGGGTCGTCGTGGTCGAGGGGAACGGAGAAGCGGTGGTCGGTGAGGACCACGCCGGGCTGGCGGTAGGAGGCGGTGGCGGTCAAGAGGGCTCCTGGGCGGAAACGGAACGGGACACTTCGCCCCAGTTCAGCACACCCGCCGCGGGAGCGGTCAGCGGGGCGCCAGGCTGGAGCGCCGCACCACCAGCTCCGGCTGGAGCACCACCCGCCGGTGATCGTGTTCTTCGGGGTCGGTGTCCGACTCGGTCTCCTCCAGGAGGAGTTCCGCGGCCATCGCGCCCATCTTGACGGCGGGCTGGCGCACCGAGGTGAGCGGGACGACGGCCGCGGCTGCGAACTCGATGTCGTCGTAGCCGACGATGGCGATGTCCTCGGGCACGCTGACCCCGGCCGCGTACATCGCCTGGAGCACTCCCAGGGCGAGCAGGTCGTTGGCGCAGAAGACGGCGGTGGGCCGCTCGGCGAGACCGAGGACGCGGGCGCCCGCGTCGCGTCCCGCGGCCACGTCGAGGCGTTCGGTGGGCAGCTCCCGCAGCGCCGACGCCGGAAGACCGGCCTCGGCGAGGGCCTGCAGCGCTCCCTGCCTGCGGTCCTTGACCTGGTTGAGTCCGGGCGGGCCGCTCACGTACGCGATGCTGCGGTGCCCCGTGTCGACGAGATGGCGCACCGCGAGCGCCCCGCCCAGGACGTCGTCCACGGAGACGGAGCACTCGGTGGCGCCCTCGGCGACCCGGTCGACCAGGACGAACGGGATGGCGTGCCTGCGGAAGGCCTCGATGTTGCGCCCCGTCGCGTCGGCCGGGGTCAGCAGCACCCCCCGTACCCGCTGTTCCGCGAAGAGCGCCAGGTACTCGGCCTCTTCGGAGGGGCTCTGCCCGCTGTTGCACATCATGACGCGCAGCCCGGCGTCGCGCGCGGCCCGCTCGGCCCCGCGCGCGACGTCCACGAAGAAGGGGTTGCCCATGTCGAGCACGAGGAGCGCCATGATGCGGCTCTGCCCCGCGCGCAGCTGCCGGGCGGACTCGCTGCGGACGTAGCCCAGCCGGTCGATCACGGACTGCACCCGGTGGCGGGTCTCCTCGGAGACCACGTCCGGGCGGTTGATCACATTCGACACCGTGCCCACCGACACTCCGGCGTGCTTGGCCACGTCTTTGATGCCGACCATGCGTCCCCTTGTTCCGTTGCGCGTGCGGTGCCTGGTGCACCGCCGCCCTGCGATCCCCTCAGAATTTGTACTGGTCGATGTTGTCCTTGTCGAAAACGGTAGGTTCGCCGAGATCGACGACGCCCTTGTCACCGATGGTGAAACGGCCGAGCTCGCCCGCCTTGAACGTCTCGCCCTTCTTGCCGGTGATCTGGCCGGACTTCAGGGCGACGGCGGTGTGGGCGGCGAGCGCGCCGAGCTTGGCCGGATCCCACAGTTCGAAGCCCTCGACGGTGCCGTTCTTCACGTACTGGCGCATGTCATTGGGCGTGCCGAGGCCGGTGAGCTTCACCTTGCCCTTGTACTTCGATCCCGAAAGGTACTGGGCCGCCGCCTTGATGCCGACCGTCGTGGGCGAGATGATCCCGGCCAGCTTCGGGTGCTCCTGCAGCAGTCCCTGGGTCTGCTGGAAGGACTGCTGGGCGTCGTCGTTGCCGTAGGCGGTCTTGACCAGCTTCATGTCCTTGTACTTGGGCTTCTTCAGCTCCTTCTTCATGAAGCCGATCCAGGTGTTCTGGTTCGTCGCGGTCTGCGCGGCGGAGAGGATCGCGATGTCGCCCTTGTAGTCGAGCTGCTCGCCCAGAAGCTGCACCTGGGTGCGGCCGAGCGCTTCGGCGCTGGACTGCGAGACGAAGACGTCACGGCAGCCGGGGTTGGTGTCCGAGTCGTAGGTGACGACCTTGATGTCGTTCTTCATGGCCTGCTTGAGGGCGGTGCACAGGGCGCCGGGGTCCTGCGCGGAGACAGCCATGGCGTCGACCTGCTGCTGGGTGAGCGTGTTGACGTAGGAGACCTGTCCGCTGGTGTCGGTGGCGCTGTTGGGGCCCGTCTCCTTGTAGGACGACCCGAGCTTCTTGAGCGCCTTCTCGC
This sequence comes from Streptomyces sp. NPDC055189, assembly GCF_053606765.1. Lineage (NCBI taxonomy): Bacteria > Bacillati > Actinomycetota > Actinomycetes > Kitasatosporales > Streptomycetaceae > Streptomyces > Streptomyces sp. NPDC055189. The sequence goes on along the minus strand of NZ_JBSGSG010000016.1, from coordinate 95,791 downwards.
CGCCCTTGTCGGCGACGGTGAAGTAGGGGTTGTTGACCTGCTTGGGCAGGAAGGCGACGGTCAGGCCCTTCTTGGTGACCGCGTCCGGATCGGCCTTGGCGTTCGAGGCCTTGCCCGCGTCGTCGTCCTTCGAGGACTCCTTGGTGGTGCCTCCGCAGGCGGTGGCGGTCAGGGCGAGCGAGGTGACGGCGGCCAGGGTCACACAGGCGCGGGTGAGGGCGGAGCGGCGGACAGATCGGTGGGGAGAGAGCATCGTTGGTCCCTTTCGGACTGATCGGCTTGGCGGCGGTACGAGGGGTCAGCGGACGGGAGCCGCGGCGCGGCGGCCCGCCCGGGCGACGGCGATCTGCCGGGCCACGCGCGGCCCGAGCACGGAGACCACGAGCAGCACGCCGGTGACGACGATCTGCGACTGTGCGGAGACGTTGAGCAGGCTCATCGCGTTCTGCAGGGCGCCGAGCAGGAAGACTCCTGCGATCGCGCCGCCCAGGGTGCCCTTGCCGCCGTCGAAGTCGATGCCGCCGAGCAGGACGGCGGCGACGACGGACAGTTCGAGCCCGGTGGCGTTGTCGTAGCGGGCGCTGGCGTAGTGCAGGGCCCAGAAGATGCCCGTGAGCGAGGCCATGAGCCCGGTGGCGACGAACAGCCACAGCTTGTGCCGCTTGACGCGGACACCGGCGAACCGCGCGGCCTCCTCATTGGCGCCGATCGCGAAGAGCGAGCGGCCGAAGGGCGTGGCGTGCAGGACCAGGACGGCGATCGCCAGCAGCGCGAGGAAAGGCAGGAAGGCGTACGGCAGGAAGGTGTCGCCGATGCGTCCGGCCGCGAAGTCCAGGTACTGCGAGGGGAAGTCGGTGACGGCGTCCGAGCCGAGCACGATCTGTGCGATGCCCCGGTAGGCGGCCATGGTGCCGATGGTCACGGCGAGCGAGGGCAGCCCCAGACGGGTCACCAGGAGGCCGTTGACCAGACCGCAGGCGACGCCGAGGAGGAGCACGAGCGGAATGATCGTCTCGATGGCCATGCCGGCGTTCCAGAGGGCTCCCATCACCGCTCCGGAGAGCCCCGCCGTGGAGGCCACCGAGAGATCGATCTCTCCGGAGACGACCAGGAGCGTCATCGGGAGAGCGATCAGGGCGATGGGCAGCGTGTTGCCGATGAGGAACGACAGGTTGAGGGCGTTGCCGAAACCGTCGACAAAGGAGAACGACATCAGGAGGAGCACGACAAGGAGAGCGCCGACAACGGTGTCCCAGCGGACGGCGCGCGTCACGTCGAGCCGGTTGGAGTCAGCCATGGCGGGCGTTCCTCTTCTTCAGGGCCTCGGCGACGCGCAGGGCGACGATCCGGTCGACGGCGATGGCCAGGACGAGCAGCACGCCGTTGATGGCGAGCACCCACACGGAGCTGACGCCGAGCGCGGGCAGCACGCTGTTGATGGACGTCAGGAGCAGGGCACCGAGGGCCGCGCCGTAGACGCTTCCGGAGCCGCCGGTGAAGACGACGCCGCCGACCACGACGGCGCTGACGACGGTGAGTTCGTAGCCGTTTCCGGTGGCGGAGTCGACGTTGCCGAAGCGGGCCAGGTAGAGCGCCCCTGCGAGTCCGGCGAGCGCTCCGCAGGCGGTGTAGGCGGCGAGGATGCGCTTGCGCACCGGGATACCGGCAAGCCGCGCGGCCTCGGGGTTGGAGCCGAGGGCGTAGAGCTCGCGTCCGCCGCCGAAGTGCCGCAGGTAGTACGCGACCGCGATCAGCACGGCGAGCGCGATCAGCGCCAGATACGGCACCGCCGAGATCCCGCCGGAGCCGAAGTCGACGAAGCCGCCCGGCAGGTCCGATGCGGTGATCTGCCGGGAGCCGACCCAGATCGAGTCGATGCCCCGGATGATGTAGAGGGTGCCGAGCGTGACGACGAGCGCGGGCACCTGGCCGAGGCTGACGAGCGCCCCGTTGAGCAGCCCGCAGCCGACGCCGAGCGCAACGGCCAGGAGGATCGCGACGGTCGAGTTGCCGCCGCCCTGGAGGTAGTTGCCCGCGGCGAAGGCGCTGATGCCCAGCGTCGAGCCGACCGACAGGTCGACGTTGCGGGTGATGACGACCAGGGCCTGCCCGGTCGCGACGAGCACGAGGATGGTCGCGTTCAGGAGCAGGTCCTTGATGCCCTGCTCGGAGAGGAACTCGCTGTTGCCGGCCTGGGTGATGCCGATCATCACCAGGAAGACCAGGAGGATGGCCAGTTCGCGCATCTTGAAGACGCGGTCGACCAGGCGCGTACCGGCGGCCTTCTCCGGGTCGACGGCGGGTGCCGGGCTCTGCGTGGTCACGCTCATGCCGTCCTCCCCGTGGCGGCGGCCATCACGGACTCCTCGGTGGCCCGCGCGCGCGGGATCTCGGCGGTGAGCCGGCCTTCGTGCATGACCAGGACCCGGTCGGCCATGCCGAGGATCTCGGGCAGGTCGGAGGAGATCATCAGGACCGCGACCCCCCGGGCGGCGAGTTCGGAGAGCAGCCGGTGCACTTCGGCCTTGGTGCCGACGTCGATGCCGCGGGTGGGTTCGTCCACGATGAGCACCTGCGGCTTGGTGGCCAGCCACTTGGCAAGGACGACCTTCTGCTGGTTGCCGCCGGACAGAGTGCCGACGGCGTCGGCGATCCGCGCGTACTTCACCTGAAGCCGCACCGCCCAGTCGAGCGAGCGGCTGCGTTCGGCGCCGCGATCCATGAGGCCCGCGCGCACCGTCGTACGCAGTCCGGTGAGCCCGATGTTGCGCTCGATGGACATGTCCATCACCAGGCCTTGCGCGCGCCGGTCCTCGGGGACGAGCGCGAGACCGGCGGCCATGGCGGTGCTGGGGGCGCCGTTGAGCAGCGCCTTGCCCTGCACCTCGACGGTTCCGGCATCCCACCGGTCGACGCCGAACACGGCCCGCGCTACCTCGCTGCGGCCGGCCCCCACGAGCCCCGCGAGCCCGACGATCTCGCCGCGCCGCACGTCGAAGGACACGTCGGTGAAAACGCCCTCGCGGGTCAGCCTGCGGACGCTGAGCGCGACTTCGCCGACCTGTGTGTCCTGCTTGGGGTAGAGCTCGTCGAGGTCGCGGCCCACCATGCGGCGTACGAGGTCGTCCTCGGTCAGTCCGTCGAGCGGCTCGCTCGCGATCAGGCCGCCGTCCCGCAGCGTGGTGACGCGCTGGCACAGCTCGAAGATCTCCTCGAGGCGGTGCGAGATGAAGAGGACGGCCGCGCCCTGTTCGCGCAGGGTGCGCACGACGCCGAAAAGTCGGGCCACTTCGCTGCCGGTGAGCGCCGCGGTCGGCTCGTCCATGATCAGGACCCGGGCGTCGAAGGAGAGCGCCTTGGCGATCTCGACGATCTGCTGGTCGGCGATGGACAGGCCGCGTGCGGGCTGTTCGGGGTCGAGGTCCACGGCCAGGCGCTTGAAGAGCGCCTCGGCCGCGGCGTGCACGGCCTTGTGGTCGACCCGGCCCAGCGAGCGGCGGGGCTGGCGCCCCATGAAGATGTTCTCCGCGACGGAGAGGTCGGGGAAGAGCGTCGGCTCCTGGTAGATGACGGCGACGCCCGCGTCCCTGGCGTCGCCGGGGCCGTGGAAGACGACCGGGGACCCGTCGAGCGACAGCTCTCCCGCGTCCGGCCGGTGGACCCCGGCGAGGGTCTTGATGAGGGTGGATTTCCCTGCGCCGTTCTCGCCCGCGAGGGCGTGCGCCTCACCGGCGTACAGCTCCAGGGAGACGTCGTGCAGGGCGCGCACGGCCCCGAAGGACTTGCTCAGGCCCTGCACGGCAAGGACGGGGGGCTCTCTCATAGGTAGCACCGATCGGTCACGAAGGGCATGCGGCTTCTGGCATGGAGAAACAGGTGTCGGACGTGGGGGCGTCATGGGGAGTCACGTCATGGGGAGTCACTCGCCGGACACGTGGCGTGAAAGGATTCAATCAATTTCCAGGGAAGCTAAACCCGCACCAACTGCGGCGTCAATGGGCGGGACTTGAAAATCCTGTCGCGACTCGGTGCGACAAGGGTCAGGCGGCTGGGACCTCTTGACAGCGACCGGCGCTCTACCTAGTTTCGCCTCTCGTGAAACGATTCACCGTCGAGTCGCCACGTCGTTACGGAGTCGAGTTGTGATCAGCAGAAGACGACTGCTCAGCACCACCGCCACCGCCGCCCTGGGAACGGCGGTGGCATCCGGGGCCGTTCCGACGGCATCCGCCACCCCCTCCGGCCCCTCCGCCGGGGGGCGTTCCCTACGCGTGACCGGACCGACCGTCGAGTACGTGAGACACCCGCTCGGTCTCGACGTGCCGCGCCCGAGGCTGAGCTGGCCGCTGGCATCCGCCGACGAGGGCCAGACACAGACCGCCTACCAGGTCCGCGTGGCCACCTCCCCGGGCCGCATCGGCAAGCCCGACGTCTGGGACAGCGGCAAGGTCGCGTCCAGCGACTCCACCCTGGTCCCGTACGCGGGCCCGGACCTCAAGTCCCGTACGCGCTACTACTGGTCGGTCCGGGTCTGGGACGACGCGGGCAAAGCCTCCGAGTGGAGTGAGCCCTCCTGGTGGGAGACCGGGCTCTCCGCGGCGAAGGACTGGACGGCGCGGTGGATCGGCGCGCCCGCCTCCCTCGTCGGCGCGCCCTCCCTGGACGGCGCCTCCTGGATCTGGTTCCCCGAGGGGGACCCCGCCACCAGCGCGCCCGCGGCCACCCGTTGGTTCCGCGGCCGCGTCGATGTCCCCGAAGGGGTCACGCGTGCGCGCCTTGTCCTGACGGCCGACGACGGCTACACCGCGTACCTCGACGGCACGCAGGTGGCACACACCGAAGCGGACAGCGCAGCCGACAACTGGCGCCGCCCCGCGGTCGTCGACGTGACCGGGCAGCTGCGCCCCGGCGCCGCGGTCATCGCCGTCTCCGCCACCAATGCCACCACCGGGCCCGCCGGTCTCCTCGGCGTCCTCGAACTGACGACCTCCGACGGTGTGCGCACCCTCACCACCGACGGCACGTGGAAGACAACCGACAAGGAGCCCTCGGGCGACTGGCAGTCGGCGGGCTACGACGACGCCTCCTGGGCGGCTTCCAAGGTCCTCGCCGATTGGGGTTCGGGCCCCTGGGGCAAGGTCGCTCCCGAGCACTGCCCCGCCGCCCAGCTGCGCCACGAGTTCCGGCTGCGGGCCGGCAAGACCGTCGCGCGGGCCAGGCTGTACTCCACGGCCCTGGGCCTCTACGACGCCTGGCTCAACGGCGAGCGCGTCGGCGACGACCGCCTCGCGCCCGGCTGGACCGACTACAACAAGCGGGTCCAGTACCAGACGTACGACGTCACCAAGCAGCTCAAGTCCGGCGCCAACGCCCTCGGCGTGACGCTCGCCGTGGGCTGGTACGCGGGCAACGTCGGCATGTTCGGCCCCCACCAGTACGGCGAACGGCCGGCGTTCCTTGGCCAGCTTGAGGTCACGTACACCGACGGCTCGACCGACCGGGTGCTCTCCGGCACGAACTGGCGCGCCGCGACGGGCCCGGTGACCGCCGCCGACCTCCTGTCGGGCGAGGAGTACGACGCCCGCCTGGAGACCGCGGGCTGGACGCGCGCGGGCTTCGACGACTCCACGTGGGTCGCGGCCGACGCCGTCGACAAGGTCAAGGCCGCCGTCGTGGCCCAGATCGACGGGCACACGCGGGTGGAGAGCGAGATATCCGCCCGCAAGATCAGCGAGCCCAAGCCCGGCGTGTTCGTCTTCGACCTCGGCCAGAACATGGTCGGCGCGGTCCGCCTCGACGTCTCCGGGAAGGCCGGCACGAAGATCCGGCTGCGCCACGCGGAGGTCCTCAACCCCGACGGCACGGTCTACACCACCAATCTGCGCACCGCACGCGCCACGGACACCTACACGCTCAAGGGCGGCGGCAAGGAGACGTTCGAGCCGCGGTTCACCTTCCACGGCTTCCGCTACGTCGAGGTGACGGGCTATCCGGGCAAGCCGCCGCTCGACGCGGTCACGGGCCGCGTGATCCACACGTCGGCGCCGTTCACCATGGACTTCAAGACGAACGTCCCCATGCTCAACCAGCTGCACAGCAACATCACCTGGGGCCAGCGCGGCAACTTCCTGTCCGTCCCCACCGACACCCCGGCACGCGACGAGCGGCTCGGCTGGACCGGCGACATCAACGTCTTCGCGCCGACCGCCGCCTACACGATGGAATCGGCGCGCTTCCTTACGAAGTGGCTCGACGACCTGCGCGACGGGCAGCCCGACGACGGGGCCTTCCCGGACGTGGCCCCCTTCATCGGCACGGTCGGCAAGGGCGTGGCCGGCTGGGGCGACGCCGGAGTGACCGTCCCCTGGGCGCTGTACCAGGCGTACGGGGACAAGCGCGTCCTGGAGCAGTCCTGGCCCTCGATGCTCAAGTGGCTCGACTACCTGGAGAAGCACAGCAGCGGCTACCTGCGGCCCGCCGAGGGCTACGGGGACTGGCTCAACATCCAGGACGAGACCCCCAAGGACGTCATCGGCACCGCCTACTTCGCGCACAGCGCCGACCTGGTCGCGCGCACCGCCGAAGCGCTCGGCAAGGACCCGGCCCCGTACAAGAAGCTCTTCGGCAGCGTCCGTGACGCCTTCCGCGCCGCGTACGTGACCGACGGCGGCAAGGTGAAGGGCGACACGCAGACCGCGTACGTCCTGGCCCTGTCCATGGACCTGCTCACGGACGGCGACCGCGCACCGGCGGCAGCCCGTCTGGTGGAGCTCGTCAAGTCCAAGGAATGGCACCTGTCGACGGGCTTCCTGGGTACTCCGCGCCTGCTGCCGGTGCTCACCGCGACCGGGCACACGGACGTCGCCTACCGCCTCCTCGTCCAGAAGTCCTTCCCCAGCTGGGGCTACCAGATCGACAAGGGCGCCACCACGATGTGGGAGCGCTGGGACTCCATCAAGCCGGACGGCAGCTTCCAGGACGCCGGCATGAACTCCTTCAACCACTACGCCTACGGCTCGGTGGGCGAGTGGATGTACGCGAACATCGCGGGCATCGCACCGGCCGCCCCGGGCTTCCGCAAGATCCTCGTCCGCCCGCGCCCCGGCGGCGGCGTGACCGAGGCGCAGGGCAGCTTCGACGCGCTCTACGGACCGGTCACCACCCACTGGAAGACGGACTCCGACGGTTTCCGCCTCACCCTGACCCTGCCCGCCAACACCACGGCCGAGGTGTGGATCCCCGCCGACAAGCGCTCCCAAGTGGCCCACGGCGCGGCGGAGTTCCTGCGGATGGAGGACGGCTGCGCCGTCTTCGCCGCGTCCTCCGGCACCCACCGCTTCACCAACTGACCCGAATCCACCGCTCTTTCGGAAGGCTGCGCGATGACCGCCGGACCCAGCAAGGACGCCGTGAAAGCGGCACTCACCACCCAGGCACTGGAGACCCCGTCCTGGGCGTACGGCAACTCCGGTACGCGCTTCAAGGTCTTCGCGCAGCCAGGTGTCCCCCGCACGACCCGCGAAAAGCTGGACGACGCCGCACGGGTGCACGCCCACACGGGCGTGGCGCCCAAGGTGGCCCTGCACATCCCCTGGGACAAGGTCGACGACTACGCGGCCCTCTCGGACTACGCCACCGAGCGCGGCGTGCGGCTCGGAGCGATCAACACCAATGTCTTCCAGGACGACGACTACAAACTCGGCTCGGTCACCAACCCGGACCCGACGATCCGGCGCAAGGCACTCGGCCATCTCCTGGAGTGCGTGGACATCATGGACGCGACGGGTTCGCGCGACCTGAAGCTCTGGTTCTCCGACGGCATCAACTACCCCGGCCAGGACGACATCCGCAGCCGCCAGGACCGCCTCGAGGAGGCCCTGCGCGCGACCTACGACCGCCTCGGCGACGACCAGCGCATGCTCGTCGAGTACAAGCTCTTCGAGCCGGCCTTCTACGCCACGGACATCCCCGACTGGGGCACGGCGTACGCACACTGCCTGAAGCTCGGCCCCAAGGCACAGGTCGTCGTCGACACCGGCCACCACGCCCCCGGCACCAACATCGAGTTCATCGTCGCCACCCTGCTGCGCGAGGGCCGTCTGGGCGGCTTCGACTTCAACTCGCGCTTCTACGCGGACGACGACCTGATGGCGGGCGCCGCCGACCCCTTCCAGCTCTTCCGGATCATGTACGAGGTCGTCCGCGGCGGCGGCCTGACCTCCGACACCGCGTTCATGCTCGACCAGTGCCACAACATCGAGGCGAAGATCCCCGCGATCATCCGCTCGGTGATGAACGTGCAGGAGGCCACGGCGAAGGCGCTCCTCGTCGACGGCGACGCGCTGGCCGAGGCCCAGCGGACCGGCGACGTGCTGGCCGCCAACGCGGTCCTGATGGACGCCTTCAACACCGACGTCCGTCCCCTACTGGCAGAAGTCAGGGAGGACTCGGGGCTCGACCCGGATCCCATGCGGGCCTATCAGCAGTCAGGCTGGCAGGAGCAGATCGTCAAGGACCGCGTGGGCGGCGAGCAGGCCGGATGGGGGGCATGAGCCACATGACACAGCACGAACCGCAGCACGAACGGATCAAGGAACTCCTGGACCGCTCCCACCGCCTGGGCGCGGACCCGCGCAACACGAACTACGCGGGCGGCAACGCATCGGCGAAAGGCACGGCCCCCGATCCGGTCACCGGCGCGGACACGGACCTGATGTGGGTCAAGGGTTCGGGAGGCGACCTGGGCACCCTCACCGAGCAGGGTCTCGCGGTCCTGCGCCTCGACCGCCTCCACGCGCTCAAGGAGGTGTACGGGGGGCCGGACCGCGAGGACGAGATGGTCGCCGCCTTCGACTACTGCCTGCACGGCAAGGGCGGTGCGGCCCCCTCCATCGACACCGCGATGCACGCCCTGGTGGACGCGCCGCACGTGGACCATCTGCACCCGGACTCGGGCATCGCCCTGGCCTGCGCCACCGACGGCGAGAAGCTGACGGCCGAGTGCTTCGGTTCCACGGTCGTCTGGGTGCCGTGGCGCCGCCCCGGCTTCCAGCTGGGCCTGGACATCGCCGCGGTGAAGGAAGCGAACCCCGACGCCATCGGCTGCATCCTGGGCGGTCACGGCATCACGGCCTGGGGTGCCACGACCGAGGAGTGCGAGCGCAACTCGCTGCACATCATCCGCACGGCGGAAGCGTTCCTCGCCGAGCACGGCAAGCCCGCCCCGTTCGGCCCTGCCCTGGACGAATACGCTCCCCTTGCCACCGCCGCACGCCGTCAGCGGGCTGCCGAGCTGGCCCCCCACATCCGCGCGCTGGCCTCTCTGGACCGCCCCCAAGTCGGCCACTTCACCGACACCGACACCGTCCTCGATTTCCTGGCCGCCACGGAACACCCGCGGCTCGCGGCCCTGGGCACCTCCTGCCCCGACCACTTCCTGCGCACGAAGATCAGGCCGCTGGTCCTGGACCTGCCGCCCACCGCACCGCTCGATGAAGCCGTCGCGCGCCTCAAGGAGCTGCACACCGCCTACCGAGAGGAGTACGCGGCCTACTACACCCGTCACGCCGACCCGTCCTCCCCCGCGATGCGCGGCGCCGACCCGGCGATCGTCCTGGTCCCCGGCGTCGGAATGTTCTCCTTCGGCAAGGACAAGCAGACGGCCCGCGTGGCAGGCGAGTTCTACGTGAACGCCATCAACGTCATGCGCGGCGCGGAGGCGGTCTCGACCTACGCCCCGATCGACGAGTCGGAGAAGTTCCGCATCGAATACTGGCCGCTGGAGGAGGCGAAGCTCCAGCGCATGCCCGAGCCCAAGCCGCTGGCCACCCGCGTCGCCCTGGTGACCGGAGCCGGCAGCGGCATCGGCAAGGCAATCGCGCACCGCCTGGTGGCGGAGGGCGCCTGCGTCGCGGTGGCGGACCTCAACGCGGAGAACGCCGCGGCCGTGGCCGACGAGCTGGGCGGCCCGGACAAGGCCGTCGCCATCCCCATGGACGTCACCTCCGAGGACCAGATCACCAGCGCCTTCGCCGCCGCGGTCCTCGCCTTCGGCGGAGTCGACCTGGTGGTGAACAACGCTGGCATCTCCATCTCCAAGCCGCTGCTCGACACCACGGCCCGCGACTGGGACCTGCAGCACGACATCATGGCCCGCGGCTCCTTCCTCGTCTCCCGCGAGGCGGCCCGCGTCATGCGGAACCAGGCCCTGGGCGGCGACATCATCTACATCACGTCCAAGAACGCGGTGTTCGCAGGACCGAACAACATCGCGTACTCCGCCACCAAGGCGGACCAGGCCCACCAAGTCCGCCTCCTGGCCGCCGAGCTCGGCGAGTTCGGCATCCGCGTGAACGGCGTCAACCCCGACGGCGTGGTCCGCGGCTCGGGGATCTTCGCGGGCGGCTGGGGCGCGCAGCGCGCGGCGACGTACGGGATCGAGGAGGAGAACCTGGGCGCGTTCTACGCCCAGCGGACCCTCCTCAAGCGCGAGGTGCTCCCCGAGCACGTGGCCAACGCGGTCTTCGCCCTGACGGCGGGCGACCTGACCCACACGACGGGCCTGCACATACCCGTCGACGCGGGCGTCGCGGCGGCGTTCCTCAGGTAGCCACAGCCCCCTCCGGTCGGCGGTCGCACACCCGACCGGAGGGACGTTCCAAACGGGCGGCGGGACATTCCCGGGCGACGGACGTTCCCGGGCGGCGGCCAAGAGGCCAGGGCCCACCGGCCCGCAGCCGGGCGTCCGGCCGGAGGGGACGTGCCGGTCTGTCGGCCCGGAGCACGGCGCCCGGCGCTCCGGACGCGACCGCCTACCACCCGCCACCCATCCCCACCCACACCCCCACCCGCACTCGCCCTTCAACCCCTGCGAGCCCCGATGCCCAACCTCAACCCCAGCACCAGCAACGGCGCCCACGCACACCACCGCTTCGCCGCGATCGACCTCGGCGCCTCCAGCGGACGCGTCATGGTGGCCCGCGTAGGGCACGACACCCTCGACCTCCGGGAGGCACACCGCTTCCCCAACCGCCCGGTCCGCACGGCGGGCGCCCTGCACTGGGACATCCTTGCCCTCTACGCCGGAATCCTCGACGGCCTGCGCGCCGCGGGCTCCGCCCCCCTCACCTCCATCGGCATCGACGGCTGGGCAGTCGACTACGGCCTGCTGGACGCCGACGGCAATCTCCTCGGCAACCCGGTGCACTACCGGGACCCCCGCACCGAGGGCATCGCGGCCAAGGCGTGGACGACGCTCCCGGCCACCGAGCTCTACGCCACGACAGGAATCCAGTACGCCCCGTTCAACACCCTCTACCAGCTCCTGGCCGCCAGGGACACGGCTCAACTCAAGGCCGCCAAGCACCTCTTGCTCGTTCCGGACCTCCTGACGTACTGGCTCACGGGCGAGTTGGGCACCGAGCTGACCAACGCCTCCACCACGCAGCTCATGGACCCCGGCACAGGTGACTGGTCCCGGGAGGTGGCGTCGCGCCTGGGCGTCGACCTCGGTCTCTTCCCTCCACTACGGCAGCCGGGCGACCCCGCGGGCCACCTGCTCCCGCAGATCCTGGACGACACGGGCCTGGCCGCCCCCACCCCCGTGACGACGGTCGCCTCGCACGACACCGCGTCAGCGGTCGCCGCCGTCCCTGCCACGACGGAGAACTTCGCCTACATCTGCACCGGTACCTGGTCCCTGGCGGGCCTGGAGCTGACCGCTCCCGTCCGCACGGAGGCGAGCCGCGAAGCCAACTTCACCAACGAACTGGGCATCGACGGCACGGTCCGCTACCTCCGCAACATCATGGGCCTGTGGCTGCTCCAGGAGTGCCTGCGCACCTGGGCCACCGATACCGACGCCCCCGACCTGGACTCGCTCCTCCGCGAGGCGGCCACCGTCCCCGCCCTCCGTTCGCTCGTCGACGCGGCCGACCCCGCCTTCCTGGCCCCCGGCGACATGCCGCAGCGCATAGCCCGGGCCTGCGAGGCCACGGGCCAACCCGTCCCCGGCACCCCCGGCGAGACGACGCGCTGCATCCTCGACTCGCTGGCCCTGGCCCACCGCCGGGCCATCGAGGACGCCCGACGCCTCGCGGACCGGGATGTGGACGTCGTCCACATAGTCGGCGGCGGCGCCCGCAACGCGCTTCTGTGCCAACTGACCGCGGACGCCTGCGGGCTGCCGGTCGTCGCGGGACCGGCGGAAGCGGCCGCGCTCGGCAACGTACTCGTGCAGGCCAGAGCGCAGGGCCTCATACGGGACCGCCATGACATGCGCGCCTTGCTGGCCCGCACCCAGCAACTGACCCGCTATGAGCCGACCCGTGATCCGGCGCGCCGGGCCGCGTGGGACGAGGCCGCGCGACGCGTCCCGGCCCCATGACTCCCGCAAAGCAGGCGTAGCGCATACGCTGCACCCATCCGATGATCGACGAGGAGGAACCCGCGATGCGTGTCGCTCTGTTCCTGACCTGTGTCAACGACACGCTCTATCCCGACACGGGCCGTGCGGTGGTGAAACTGCTGACCAGACTGGGGGTTGAGGTCGACTTCCCGATGGCGCAGACCTGCTGCGGGCAGGCGCACTACAACACGGGTTACCGCCACCAGACAGAGCCGCTCGCCCGCCATTTCTCCGATGTCTTCGGCTCGGACGAGTACGACGCGATCGTGACGCCCTCCGGTTCGTGTGGCGCGATGGTCCGTGAGCTGTACCCGCGCATGGGAGAACGGGCCCGCGCCGAGGGCCGCGGCGACGGCCTCGCGACCACCCTGGCACCGGTGGTCCCCAAGACGTACGAACTCACCGAGTTCCTGGTGGACATCCTCGGTGTGACCGACGTCGGGGCGTACTACCCGCACACGGTGACGTACCACCCGACCTGTCACGGCCTGCGCAGTCTCGGTCTTGGCGATCGCCCGACGCGATTGCTCCAAGCCGTCAAGGGACTCGAACTGCGCGAGCTGCCGGGCGCGGCCGAGTGCTGCGGCTTCGGCGGCACCTTCGCGATGAAGAACTCCGATGTCTCCTCCGCGATGGGCACGGACAAGGTGCGCAACGCCGAGTCGACGGGCGCCGACACCCTGTGCGCCGCGGACAACTCCTGCCTGATGCACATCGGGGGCACGATGACCCGCCTGCAGAGCGGTGTGCGCCCGGTCCACATCGCGGAGATCCTGGCGAGCACGGAAGAGGAGCCCCTGTCATGAGCGGCACGTTCGTCGGGATGCCGGCCTTCCCCGAGGCCGCGTACGAAGCCGTGCGCAACACCACCCTGCGCGCCAACCTGAAGCACGCCACGCACACCATCCGCGACAAACGCGCCCGCGCCGTCGCCGAGCTGGACGACTGGGACCGGCTCCGCGAGGCGGGCAAGCAGATCAAGGACCACACGCTCCGCAATCTGGAGCACTATCTGGTCCAGCTGGAGGAGTCGGTCACCGCGGCGGGCGGCACCGTGCACTGGGCGGCGGACGCCGATGAGGCCAACCGCATCGTGACCGCGCTGGTCAAGGCCACCGGCGAGAGCGAGGTGGTCAAGGTCAAGTCGATGGCCACGCAGGAGATCGGCCTCAACGAAGCGCTGGAGGCCGAGGGCATCCACGCCTACGAGACCGACCTGGCCGAACTCATCGTGCAGCTCGGCAAGGACCGCCCCTCGCACATCCTCGTGCCCGCCATCCACCGCAACCGCGGCGAGATCCGCGACATCTTCGAGAAGGAGATGGGCAGTTGGGGCCGTCCTGCCCCCGAGGGTCTTACCGATACCCCCGCCGAGCTTGCCGAAGCCGCCCGTCTCCACCTCCGCGAGAAGTTCCTGCGCGCCAAGGTCGGCGTCTCCGGGGCGAACTTCATGGTCGCCGAGACGGGCACGCTGGTGGTCGTCGAGTCGGAGGGCAACGGCCGTATGTGCCTCACCCTCCCCGAGACGCTCATCTCGGTCGTCGGCATCGAGAAGATCGTGCCCACCTGGCGGGACCTGGAGGTCTTCCTCCAGACCCTCCCGCGCTCCTCGACGGCCGAGCGGATGAACCCGTACACGTCGACGTGGACCGGCACCACCCGCGAGGACGGGCCAAGCACCTTCCATCTCGTGCTCCTCGACAACGGCCGCACCGACACCCTCGCCGACGAGGTGGGCCGCCAGGCACTGCGCTGCATCCGCTGCTCGGCCTGCCTCAACGTCTGCCCGGTGTACGAGCGGGCGGGCGGCCACGCGTACGGCTCGGTCTACCCCGGCCCCATCGGCGCGATCCTCAGCCCTCAACTCCGCGGCACCCAGAGCGAGATCGACGCATCCCTCCCCTACGCTTCCTCCCTCTGCGGCGCCTGCTACGAGGTGTGCCCGGTCGCCATCGACATCCCCGAAGTCCTCGTCCACCTGCGGGAGCGCGTGGTCCAGGGCGGCGAAGTCACGCGGCACGGCACGAGGGTGACGCTGCGGCCCGCGAAGGGGCACGCCGCGGAGAGGGCGGCGATGCGCGCGGCGGGCTGGGCGTTCGGCCGCCCGGCGGCGCTGCGGACCGGGCAGCGGCTGGCGTCCGGGACCCGGCACCTCCATCCGCGCACGCTTCCCGGCCCCGGCCGGGCGTGGAGCGCGACGCGTGACCTGCCGAAGGTACCGGCGGAGCCGTTCCGCGACTGGTGGCGGCGTACGAACGGCGGCCAGGCGCAGAAGCCGCAGAAGGGCGAGAAGAAGTGAGCAGCAGGGACCAGATCCTGGGCCGCGTCCGGCGTGCGCTGGCCGACGTGCCGGACGACACGGAGAGCGACGCCTACGACCGGGCCGTCCTGCGCGACTACCGGCGCGAGCACGGCGACCGCAGCACGGAAGAGACCACCGACCTGCTCGCGGAGAACCTCGCCGACTATCGCGCGCTCGTGCACCGCTGCACGGAGGAGGAACTGCCCGGGCTGCTCATGCGCCTGCTGGCCGCACGGGGCGCGCAGAGCGTGCTCGCGCCGCCCGGCCTGCCGCCGCACTGGCTCAAGGCCGCCGACGCGACCCAAATCGCCGACCGTGCCGAGAGCACCCCGCACGAACTCGACGAGGTCGACAGCGTCGTCACCGGCTGCGCGGTCGCCGTGGCCGAGACCGGCACGATCGTCCTGGACGGCGGTCCCGACCAGGGCCGCCGCCGGATCACGCTCGTCCCCGATCACCACATCTGTGTCGTACGGGTCCCTGACCAGGTCGTCTCCTCCGTCCCGCAGGCACTCGAACGGCTCGACCCGGCCCGTCCGCTGACCTGGATCTCGGGACCGTCCGCGACCAGCGACATCGAATTGGACCGGGTGGAGGGCGTACACGGCCCGCGCACCCTGGAGGTGGTGCTGGTGGGCGGAGTCTGAAAGCCGCGGTTAGCGTGAGTGCATGATCCGGTTCGAGCAGGTCAGCAAGCGCTACCCGGACGGCACGATGGCCGTGGACGAGCTGTCCTTCGAGGTCGGCGAGGGTGAACTGGTCACGCTCGTGGGACCGTCCGGATGCGGCAAGACGACCACGATGATGATGGTGAACCGCCTCATCGAGCCGACCGCGGGCCGCATCTTCGTGAACGGCGAGAACATCGCGGACGTCGACCCGGTCCGCCTGCGCCGCCGTATCGGCTACGTCATCCAGCAGGTGGGGCTCTTCCCGCACCGGACGGTCCTGGACAACACGGCGACCGTCCCCGCGCTCGTCGGCTGGAAGAAGGCGAAGGCGCGGGCGCGGGCGGCGGAGCTGCTCGACCTGGTGGGCCTCGACCCCAAGCTGTACGGCTCCCGCTACCCCGAGCAGCTTTCGGGCGGCCAGCGCCAGCGCGTCGGCGTGGCACGTGCCCTGGCCGCCGATCCGCCCGTCCTGCTGATGGACGAGCCGTTCGGGGCGGTCGACCCGGTGGTGCGCGAGCAGTTGCAGGACGAGTTCCTGCGGATGCAGGCGGCGGTCCGCAAGACGGTTCTCCTGGTCACGCACGACATTGAGGAGGCGGTCAGGCTCGGTAACCGGATCGCGGTGTACGGGCAGGGGCGCATCGAGCAGTTCGACACGCCCGGCGCGGTGCTCGGCACCCCGGCGACGCCCTACGTCGCCGAGTTCGTGGGCGCCGACCGGGGTCTCAAGCGCCTCTCGGTCACCGAGATCCTGCCGGAGGATCTGGAGCAGCCATCGGTGGTCCGCCTCGACGAGCCCGCCGCGCACGCCGCGGCCCGGCTGCGCGAGGAGGGCGTCCGCTGGGGCGTCGTCCTGGACGCGGACGGGGATCTGCACGGCTGGGTCGGCATCGACGAGGTGTCCTTGGCCGGGGCGGGCGGCAGGGTGGGCGATCTGGCCCACCGCATGCGGGCCTGGGTGCCCGTCGGCGCCCCGCTCAAGCAGGCGTTCGGCGTGATGCTCCAGCACGACGCGGGCTGGGTGGCGGTCCTCGACGGGGCGCGCTTCCTCGGCGTGCTGACCCCGGCGAAGCTGCACGAGGCGCTGCGCCGCTCGGTGGACGCGGACGCTCAGGGCGTGGCGCGGGATCAGGTGGAGTTCGACTCCGTGGCCGACGCGTAGAGTCCGCCCGGCCGAGGGCTACAGCAGCCCTTTCTCCTCCAGATAGGTCCTTGCGACGTCCTGCGGCAGCCGCCGCCAGCTGTCCACCTGTTCGTTCATGGAGGCCAGGTCCGCCGTCGTCAGTACGGAGTTGAGGCGGCCGAGTGCGTTCGCGACGCCCTCGCTGCCCGCACGGGAGCGGTTGACGACCGGGACGATGTAGTCGGCGTTCTGGAGCTTCTTGTCGTCCTTCAGCAGGACGAGGCCGAAGTCGTCGAGCGTGGCGTCCGTCGACGTCGTCAGGACCATCTGGTCCTGCCCGCTCTGGACGGCCTTCTTGGCCTGGGTGGTGCCCACGCCCTTGGGGTCGACGGAGGTGATGTCGATGCCGTAGACCTTCTTCAGGCCGGGTTCGCAGTACGGGCGCTGCACGCATTCGTCGCCCGCGGCCAGGCGTACCTTCTGGCCGGACTTGCCGAGGTCGCTCAGGGTCTTCAGACGGTGCTGCCGGGCGTAGGACGCGGTGACGGCGAACGCGTTCTGGTCGACGGCCTTGCCCGGATCCAGGACGGTGAGGCCACGCGGAGCGGCGAGGCCGCGCAGGGCCTTCATCGTGGCGTCCAGGTCGGGCGATCCGACCGGCTCGGCGTCCGCCCCGTTCTTCTTGGCGTTCAGCCAGTCCGCGAACGTCGCCGCGTACTCGGGGACGACGTCGATCTGACCGGACTCCAGGGCGGGTTCGTACAGCTCGCGGTTGGCCACGGAGAGGATCTCGGTCCCGTATCCGGCCTTCTGGAGGAGCAGGGAGTACATCTGGGCGAGCAGGTCGCTCTCGGTGAATCCCGCCGAGCCGACGACCAGGTGATGGCTGTCGCCGGGCGGCGCGGTGACCTCGCCCTGCGTCTCCAGGGACGGCCCGGACGCGCATCCGGACAGCAGCACGATCCCGGCCGTGATCGTCGCGCCCCATCCTGTGCGCCGCCTCATCCGGTCCGCCCTCTCCCCCGCGCCCGCCCCGGCGCGAGCCGTTCGCCGATCTCGAAGAGCCCCTCGACGACCAGCGCGAACACGGCGACGAGCACGGCGCCCGCCACCACCTGCGGCGTACTCGCGAGGTTGAACCCGGCCGTGATGATCCGGCCAAGGCCCCCGCCGCCGGCGAGCGCCGCGATCGTGGCGGTGGCCACGAGCTGTACGGCGGCGATCCGCACCCCGCTGAGGACCAGCGGCATCGCGAGCGGCAGCTCGACCCGCCACAGCATCTGCCGTCCCGTCATGCCCATGCCGCGCGCGGCCTGTACGACGCTGCGGTCGACCTCGCGCATCCCGACGTAGGCATTGGTGAGCAGCGGCGGCACGGCGAACAGGACGAGCGCGACGACGGTGGGGCCCTCGCCCCACTGCCCGATGGGGGTCAGGAGCAGCAGCACCAGGACGGCGAAGGTCGGCACTGCGCGGCCGATGTTGGAGATGTTGACCGCGAGGGCTCCGCCCTTGCCGAGGTGGCCGAGGACGAGCGCGACCGGCAGCGCGATCAGACAGCTCAGGATGAGGCACACCACGGTGAGGACGAGGTGCTGGGTGAGGCGGTGCCAGATGCCGTCGTCGCCGGCCCAGTGCGCCGCGTCGGTGAGCCACTTCCAGGCATCGCTGATGGTGTTCATGAGCGGACCGCCCTCGTCCACGGGGTGAGGATCCGCTGCACGCCCAGAAGCAGCAGATCGGCCAGTACGGCGATGACGACACACAGCACGGAGGCGGTCAGGACCTGTGCCTTGAAGTAGGTGTTCATGCCCGTGTAGATGAGGTTGCCAAGGCCGCCGAAGCCGACGATCGCACCGACCGTGACGAGGGAGACCGCGGAGACGGTGGCGATGCGCAGACCGGCCATCGCGGCGGGAAGCGCGAGCGGCAGTTCGACGGTGAGCAGGAGGCGGATCGGTCCGTAGCCCATGCCGCGGGCGGCCTGTCGGGTGTCGTCGGGGACGGCGCGCAGACCGGCCAGGATGTTGCGGACCAGCAGCGTCAGCGAGTACAGGACGAGCCCGGCGACCACGAGGGACGCGGAGAGGCCGTAGAGGGGCAGCAGCAGCGAGAACATCGCGAGCGAGGGGATCGTGTAGAGGACGGTCGTCAGCGCGAGGACCGGACCTGCCGCCAGGGCCCAGCGGCGGGCGACGACGGCCAGCGGGACGGCGATGACGAGTGCGATCAGGACGGAGACCGCGGTCAGCTCCAGATGCTGGAGGACCGCGTCGAGGATGATCTGGCGGCGAGTGCTCAGATACTCACCGCAGATCCACTCGTTGCGCGCGAGGCAGTCGTCCGGGGGCGCGGTCACCTGTCCATTGCAGCGGGCGGGAGCGGGGGTCGGCGCGTTCTGGTGGCCCGTACGGGCGTAGGGGCGGTTCGCCCGTACGGGCCGGCCCTCCTACTCCTGAGTCATCAGCCCCGTGCGCAGGCGGGCGAGGGTGCGGGACAGCAGTCGCGACACATGCATCTGCGAGATGCCGAGCTCGGTGCCGATCTCGGCCTGCGTCATCTCCTGGCCGAAGCGCATCTCGATGATGCGGCGCTCGCGCTCGTCGAGCTCCGCCAGGAGCGGAGCCAGGTCGTGCAGGTGCTCGAAGACCTCGATGGCGGGGTCCGGGGCGCCGATGGCATCGGCGAGCGACCGGCTGGTCTTGTACGCATCGCCCGGGTCGCTCGGACCGTGCGGTGCGTCCAGGGAGCCCGCCGCGTAACCGTTGGCGGCGACGATCGCCTCCAGGACCTGCTCCTCGGCCACGTCCAGATCGGCTGCCAGCTCCTTGACCGTCGGTTCGCGGCCGAGCACGGACGACAGCCGCTCCTGCGCCCTGACCAGGTCGGTACGGAGCTCCTGCAGTCGGCGCGGGACGTGCACGGCCCAGCTGGTGTCCCGGAAGTAGCGCTTGATCTCCCCCAGGATGCAGGGGACGGCGAACGAGACGAACTTGTACCCCAGGCTCACGTCGAACCGGTCGATCGCCTTGATGAGCCCGATGGTCCCGACCTGGACGAGGTCCTCCAGCTGGCCGTTGCCGCGGTTGCGGAAGCGGCCCGCGACGTAGTGCACCAGGGAGAGGTTCATCTCGATCAGGGTGTCGCGTGTGTACGTGTGGTCGGGCGAGCCGCTCTCCAGCGTCCGCAGCTGCTCGAAGAAGAGCTGCGACAGCTCCCGCGCGTCCTTCGGCGCGACCTCGTTGGCTTCCTCGATCCACGGCAGCCCGACGGCCTCACCTCTTGAGCGCCCCCCGGAGCGCTCTCCGGGCTGAGCCGGCACCGTAGGCGCCGCCGGCACCATCGGCGGCTCGGCCAGGTCGGCCACTTGGTCCGCGCTCTCCATCGCGCTCGCCATCGAACTGAACATCGTCTGATCGCCCTCCACGCTCTCGATCGGTACTCGGGTCCGCCCGGCTCACTCCGCCACGACCGTGAAGGGAACGCCTTCGCGGTCCGCGAGGACGGCCTCCCGCCGGCCGCGGGGTCCCCGTGGTGGTGTGATCACGCGTCCGCCCTCGGCCAGTGCGGTACCGGCCGCCGCGTCGACGTCGGTCACGCGGAAGCCCGTGTGCCAGCGGTGCTGCCCCTCGAAGCCGGGCACCGCCGCGTCGCGGAGCGTGGCGACCGGGCGCGATCCCGCTCGCGATCCGCTCCGCACCACGATCTGTCCGCCGGAGTACTCCACCTGGCAGCTGTCGTCGGACTCTCCCGCCCAGCCGAACACGCCGCCGTAGAAGAGGGCCGCCGCGAACACGTCCCCCGTGTGCAGCTCGATCCGCGCCACGGGCCCTTCTCCGACCGTCCAGCGGCGATCGAGGGCCTTGTGCCGCAGGCCGAACACCTCGTCGTGGGGCCCCGCCGCCAGGGCGACACGTCCGGCCGCCGTGGTCAGCGGTCCGACCGCCACGGTGGCACCGCGGTCGCGGAGCCGTCCCACCGCGCCGTCCAGGTCATCCACGGCGAAGTGCGGCATCCATCCCGCGTGGACGCCCGGGTCGCAGGAGGCCTCGCTGATGGACCCCACCGGCGCTCCGGCCTTCAGCGCCAGGGAACGTGCCCCGCCCGCCGGGCCGAGCAGAGGCACGTGGCACCAGCCGAGTACCTGCCCGTAGAACTCCTCGGCGGCCCGCGCGTCACGCGCGGCATAGCTCAGCCAGCAGGGGGCGCCGCCCGTCTTCCCCGTCGCGCGCGGTGCGGGAATTCTGGTCGTTCCGATGTCCGTCGTCACGGCATGCTCTCCTCACCCGAGTTTCTGCGGTCCCGCCAGTGGTTCCGCAGACGAAGGCCGCTGATACGGGACCTTCCGCACTCGTCGAGGGGACCAAAGTCACCAGAACTACGCATAAAGAAAAAATAAGAGCAGAATGGATGTGCGCGACATCCCGCCGCGCGGCCTGATCGGGCCTGCACGAACCAGAGGAGTCGAGTCTCATGGCCGACGTCTCACACAGGGGAGACATAGCCGCTCACCCTGACGTATCCGAAATGCGGGATCGGCACGCCCGCGTACTCCGTGGACAGGGTGTGTCGATGGTGGACGGGCCCGTGTTCCTCACGGGTCTGTTCTGCGCCGTCTCCCCCTGGGTGGTCCACTTCACCGCGAGCCAGCCCGCCCTCGCGACGCACAACCTCATCATGGGCATCGCGATCGCCCTGCTGGGTCTCGGATTCACCCTCGCACCGGCCAGGATGACCGGCCTGAGCTGGGCCATGTGCGCCATGGGCGTGTGGATGATCGTGTCCCCCTGGGTCGTCGGCAGCAGCCCCGACATGGGAGTCATCCTCACCAACGTCATCATCGGCGCCCTCACCCTCCTGCTGGGCCTCATGTGCACCGGCGCGGCGGCGAAGGAGGGCCGCAGGACGACCTCGACCTGACACAGGGAGGCGAAGCCTGAAAAACCGCGGCGACCCCCGGCTCGGCGGAGAACCGGGGGTCGCCATCGGTCGTGCGAACGCGTCAGGCGGCGCGCCTCACGCTCCCCCGGTGGCTGCGGATGATGTCGGCATAGCGCCGCCCGCTGCCCTTGACCGTGCGCACCTGCGTCTCGTAGTCGACGTGCACCAGGCCGAACCGCTTGTCGTAGCCGTAGGCCCACTCGAAGTTGTCGAGCAGCGACCACGCGTAGTACCCGGCCAGGGGCGCTCCCTTGCGGGCGGCGCTCGCGCAGGCGGCGAGGTGACGGACCAGGTAGTCGGTGCGCTCCGGGTCGTCGATCGTTCCGTCGGGGCGTACGACGTCGGGGTAGGACGAGCCGTTCTCGGTGACGTACAGCTTGCGCGCCCCGTACTCGTTCGTGAGGCGCAGCAGGAGCGTCTCGATGCCGCTCGCGTCGATCTCCCAGTCCATGCCGGTGCGGGGCACTCCCCCGCGGCGCACCTGATGGGCGTAGGGCGCGGGGCCCGTGGGGTCGTCGGAGACGACGGCCGGGAAGTAGTAGTTCAGGCCCAGCCAGTCGAGCGGCTGCGCGATGGTCGCCAAGTCGCCCGCGCGCTCCGGGAGTTCGACTCCGTAGACCTCCTGCATGTCGGCGGGGAAGCCGCGGCCGTGGACCGGGTCGAGCCACCAGCGGTTGGTGTGCCCGTCGACGCGGCGGGCGGCGGCGACGTCCTCGGGGCGGTCGCTGGCGGGCTCGACCGTGGAGAGGTTGTTGACGATGCCGATCTGCGCGCCGGGGGCCGCGGCGCGGATCGCCTGCGTGGCCAGACCGTGGCCGAGCAGCAGGTGGTAGGAGGCGCGCACGGCGGCGGTCAGGTCGGTCAGGCCCGGTGCCATCCGCCCTTCGAGGTGGCCGATCCAGGCCGAGCAGAGGGGTTCGTTGAGCGTGGCCCACTGGGTGACGCGGTCGCCGAAGCGCTCGGCGGCGAGAGAGGCGTACGCGGCGAAGTGCTCGGCGGTCTCGCGCTCGGGCCAGCCGCCGCGGTCCTGGAGCACCTGCGGCAGGTCCCAGTGGTAGAGGGTCACCGACGGCGTGATGCCCGCGTCGAGCAGCCCGTCGATCAACTGGTCGTAGAAGTCGAGGCCCTTGGGGTTGGCGGGACCGTCGCCGCCGGGCACGATGCGCGGCCAGGCGAGCGACAACCGGTAGTCGGTGGTGCCCAGTTGCTTCATCAGCGCGATGTCCTCGCGCCAGCGGTGGTAGTGGTCGCAGGCCACGTCACCGTGATCGTCGTTGTCGATCTTTCCGGGGGTGTGCGAGAAGGTGTCCCAGATCGAGGGGGAACGGCCGTCCTCGGTGACGGCCCCCTCGATCTGGTACGCCGATGTGGCCGTGCCCCACGCGAAGTCGTGCGGAAGTGCGGCAAGGTCGATGATCTCGGACACAGACGTCCTCTCAGACGGAGTTGTGGCAGGGGGAGGGGTCACTTGACGGCTCCGGCGGTGAGGCCGGCGACCAGATAGCGCTGGAGCAGGAGGAAGCCCGCCACCACGGGGATGCTCACGACCAGCGACGCGGCCATGATCTGGTTCCAGTAGACGTCGTTCTGGGTGGAGTAGCCCTGCAGGCCGATGGCGAGGGTGCGGGTGGCCTCGTTCGTCATGACGGAGGCGAAGAGCACTTCTCCCCACGCGGTCATGAACGCGTAGACGGCGACCGCGACGATGCCGGGGATCGCGGCGGGCACGACGACCCTGAAGAGCGCGCCGATCGGCCCGCAGCCGTCGACGAGCGCCGCCTCGTCCAGGTCGCGGGGTACCGAGTCGAAGTACCCGATCAGCATCCAGATGGAGAAGGGCAGCGAGAACGTGAGATACGTGAGGATGAGCCCGCCCCGCGAGCCGAACAGGGCGATCCCCGTGGCGTTGCCGATGTTGACGTACATCAGGAACAGCGGCAGCAGGAACAGGATGCCGGGGAACATCTGGGTGGACAGGACCGTGACCGTGAAGACGCGCTTGCCGCGGAACTGGTAGCGGCTGACGGCATAGGCGGCGAAGACGGCGATCACCACCGAGCAGACGGTGGCCGCACCCGCCACGATCAGGGAGTTCACGAAGTACTTCGCCAGCGGAACGGTCTTCCAGATGTCGATGTACGGGCGGATCGTGAGCCCGCTCGGCATCCAGCGGAACTTGCCCGACACGTCTTGGAGGGGCTTGAGCGAGCTGGACACCATCACGTAGACGGGGAGCAGCACGAAGCCCGTGAGCAGCGTCAGGAAGATCCGCCGCGACCAGAGGAACGAGCGGGGTGCCGCCATCGGCGACCGGGGCTTCGCGGCACCGCGGGGCCGCGCGGCCAGGCGGACGCTAGACATGGGCGGACTTCCTCTCGCGCGATGTGATCCACAGGTAGACGCCCGTCACGGCGAGCAGGAACAGGAGCAGCAGTACGGACATGGCGGAGCCGGTGCCGAAGTTCCAGGTGACGAACGAGGACTGGTAGATGTGGATCGAGATCAGGTCCGCGGCCTCGGGCGCCGACCTGCCGAACAGGACGTACGGCGTGTTGAAGTCGTTGAACGTCCACAGGAACAGGACGAGCACGAGGACCTGGTTGACGGAGCGCAGGGACGGCAGCGTGATGCGGCGGATCTGCTGCCACATCCCGGCGCCGTCGAGCGCCGCCGCCTCGTACATCTCCCTGGGGATGTTCTGCAGTCCGGCCATCATGATGAGGAAGGCGAAGGGCCAGCCCTTCCACACCGACACCGTGAGCAGCGCGAAGAAGCTGTTGTCGCCGATGAGCCAGAACGGCGCGCTGTCGGTGAGGCCCAACTGGTCGTGCAGGACGTGGTTGATGAGGCCGTTGTCCCGCTGGAACATGAAGCCCCAGGTGATCACCGCGGCGTACACGGGCAGTGCGTAGGGGACGAGGAAGAGCGCGCGGAGGAAGCCGCGCCCCTTGAACGTCTCCTGGAGGTAGATCGCGGCGGTCGTCCCGATCAGCCAGCACAGGCCCACCGAGAGGATCGTGAAGGCGCAGGTGACGAGGAACGAGTGCAGCAGCGCCTCGCCCACCGGCGCGTCGAAGTCCACCGACACCTTGTAGTTGTCCAGGCCCGACCAGGGCGCGGCGCCCCAGTCGCGGATGAAGAACTGGGTGAGCTCCTTGAAGCTCATCATGATGCCGATGACGATCGGCAGCAGGTGGACGAGGAGTTCGAGCAGGAGGGCGGGAAGCAGCAGCAGGTACGGCAGGCCGATGCGGCGCAGCCGGCCGGGACGGCGGAGCCGCGGGCCCCGCCCCGTTTCCGGGGCGGTCGCGGGCGGCTCCTTCGCACCCCCCTCGACGATGGTCGTGGTCTCAGAGGTCACGGTCGTGTCGCTCACTGCTTGGACATCTGCTGCTGAGCCTTGACCAGTTCGGCCTTCACCGACCCGGTGCTCACCTCACGGCCGGCCGCGGCGTTCGCGAAGAGGTTCTTGACGGCGGTGCCGACGGCCGTCTCGAACTGCGACTCGTTGGCCACCTGCGGCAGCGGCGCCGCGCTCTTGGCGAGGGTGTCGCGCAGGACCTTCAGCTCGGGGCGGTCGAAGGCGGTGTCCTCCTGGGCCGCCTTGACGGGCGGCACGGAACCGTAGGACTTGCAGAGGATCTTCTGCTCCGCGTCGCTGGTCATGAACTTCACGAACTTCAGCGAGCCGTCGATGTTCTTGGTGTTCTTGAAGACGGCCATGTTGATCCCGGCGACCATCGAGTTGGTGGCCTTGCCCTGGCCCGGAGCACCGGACTGGACCGGCACGGGGGCCACGCCCCAGTCGTCCTCGCTCATGCCCTGCGACTTGAAGGTGGTGGCCGCGGCCTGCCACAGCACCATCGCCGTCTTGCCCTTGGAGAAGTCGCTCAGGGACTGGTTCTGCGCGTACTCGGCGTTGCCCGGCGCGATGATCTTGTCCTTCGCCATCATGTCGACGTACTGCTTCACCGCCGCGACCGCGCCGGGCGATGTGAAGTCGGGCTTGCCGTCCGGGGTGAAGAAGTCGGCGCCGTGCTGCTTGCCGAGGGCGAAGACCTGGTGGATGTTGTTGGAGAGGTTCGCGCCCTCCGCGCCCAGGGCCCACTTGCCGCCCTTGGAGATCTTCTTGCCGTCCGCGACCAGCTCGTCCCAGGTGGCGGGCGCCTTGTCGATGCCTGCCTCCTTGAACATCCTTTTGTTGTAGTAGAGGGCGTACGCCATGGAGTACAGCGGGACGGCCGCCGGGTCCTTGTCCGGCGCCCCCGCCGAGCCGAGCGCGGACTCCACGAAGCGGTCCTTGCCGCCGATCTTGGCGAAGTTCTTCTCGTCCCAGGGCAGCAGGGCCCCGCTGGCCTGCAGCGACGCGCTCCAGGTGTTGCCGATGTTCAGGACGTCGGGGCCCTGCCCCGACGTCGTCGCGGTCAGAATCCGGTTGAGCAGCTCCGACCAGGGGACGACCTCGAGCTTGACCTTGATGCCCGTCTGCTTCTCGAACTTGGCGAGTTCGGGCTTGAGGATCTTCTTGTCCGCCTCGATGTTGGGTCCTTGGTTCGACGCCCAGTAAGTCAGCGTCTTCGGCGAGTCGTTGGACCCCTCGCCACCCGTCGTCGAACCGCCGCCGCAGGCGGTGGCGGTGAGGACGAGCGAGAGTGTGGCGGCGCCGACGGCGGCGGCGGCTCGGAATCTGCGCATGGCTCCAGGTATCCCTTCCGGAGGGAGTCACGGGTCGGATGGCTCAGCGCCGGCTGGAGACAGCGCTGCGTTCAACTCTTGAATGACCTCATGACTTAATTTAGGACGTGAGTTAAACCGGCGGGGAAGATACCGTCAAGGGGTCACACAGAACCAACTTCGAGGCAGAGCAGGCCGGAAGGAACCACATGGCTGGGCAGCGCAACGGGCGCACGGTGCACGACCTGCGGCGGGAGAACCGCGCCGCCGTACTGCAACGGCTGTACTTCGAGGGGCCGATGAGCCGCTTCACGCTCGGGCCCGCGACCGGACTGAGTTCAGGTTCCATCAGCAACGTCGTGGCAGAGCTGGTGACGGAGGGGTGGGTGGAGGAGGCGGGCAGCGTGGAGTCCGACGGCGGACGCCCCCGGACGCTGCTTCGGGTCGCGCCGGGCCGCGGCCAGCTGATCGGCGTGGACGTCGGCGAGACCCGCGTACGCGTCGAGCTCTTCGACCTTTCACTGTCCGAACTCGCGCGCACAGAACGCCCTCTGACGCTGAAGAAGTACGACGTGGGAGCCATCGCGGAACAGATCCGCGACGGCATCGGCGAGGTCCTGGACGCGGCGGGCGCCTCGGCCGAGGAGCTCCTCGGCGTCGGGATCGGCGTACCCGGAATCGTCGCGCGCGACAGCGAACTGGGCGCCGTCGTGCACGGGCAGACCATCGGCTGGAACGCGGTCCCGCTGGAATCCCTGCTGCGCGACTCGGCGCGCGGCGCCTCTCAACTGCCGCCGTCCGTACCGTACTTCATCGACAACGGGGCCAAGACCCTCGGCCAGGCGGAGATGTGGTTCGGCGCCGGGCGCGGGACGCACAACGCGGTGGTGGTCCTGTTCGGCTCGGGTGTCGGCGCGTGCGTCGTCACCGAGGACGTGGAGCAGGGCCGCGCCCTGGAGTGGGGACACCTCACCGTGCGGGTACAGGGCAGACAGTGCCGGTGCGGCGCGCTTGGCTGCCTGGAGGCGTACGCGGGTGCGGAGGCGCTGCTCGAACGGTGGCAGGAGGCCGGCGGGCGCCCGCCGGGGGGCACGGACGAGGAGAGCGCACTCACCGCCATGCTCGACGCCGCCTATCCGGAAGGCGACGGCGCGGCCGATCCCACGGCGCTGCTGGTCCTCGAGGAGACCGCCGAGTACCTGGGCGCGGGCCTCTCCGACCTGATCAATCTCTTCCAGCCCGAGCGGATCCTCGTCGGCGGCTGGGCCGGGCTCCAGCTCGGGCAGCGCTTCCTGAGCGCGGTCAAGCGCTACATCCCCACGTACGCCCTCTCGTACCCGGCGGGTCGCGTCACCATCGACCTGGGCCGCCTGGGCCCGGACGCGGTGACCGTCGGCGCGGCGACGCTGCCGCTCGCCGACTTCTTCGCGCGGGGCGGGCGACGGGCCGCGCCGGCCCGTGAGGCCGAACTGCCGGGCTGGCAGACCGCGTTGGAGGGGCGTCAGCCCTCCTAGGGTCGCCGGCCTGCTGGAGACGCCGCCCCTCCTAGGGCCGCACGTCCTCGGTTCGCGGAAGCTCGCCGGCGGGGGCGGCCTGGCCCAGGAGGGTCACCGCCTCCCTGGACGGCGAGCCGGGCTCGGTGACGGCGAGCACCAGGTTCTGGTCCACCGCCTGGGGGAGATGAAGGCTCTGCTGGGTGACGGTGAGGGTGCCGACGAGGGGGTGGCGCATCTCGTAGCTGGCGAAGTCGCAGGGGTGCACCCCGTGACCGGCCCACATGGCGGCGAACTCGGCGCTCTTCACGGCGAGTTCACCGATGAGCGAGGTGAGCAGCGTGTCGTCGGGGTAGCGTCCCGCGACCATCCGCAGATTCTCGACGACGGCCTTGGCCTTCGCGTCCCAGTCGGTGTACAGCGCGCGGGTGTGGGGGTCAAGGAACAGCATCCTGGCCAGGTTGGGGCGCTCCGCCGCGCGCTCGGGGCTCTCTGGGCTCAAGTGCGAAGCGAACAGCGCGTGCCCGAGACGGTTCCAGGCGAGCACGTCGGCGCGACGGCCGCTGACCAGCGCCGGGACGCTCTCCAGGGTGCTCAGCAAGTGGAGCGTGGTGGCGCCCACGTGCTCGGGGCGCGGGCGGCGGGCCGGGGCGCGCCTCCGGCCGGCGTCGGCGAGGTCGTGCAGATGCCCGCGCTCCGGCTCGTCGAGGGCGAGGGCCCGGGCGACGGCGTCCAGGATCTCCGGGGACGCTCCCACCGACTGGCCCTGCTCCAGCCTCGTGTAGTACGAGGCGCTGACTCCGGCAAGGAGCGCGAGCTCCTCCCTGCGCAGGCCCGTCACGCGCCGCCGGTCGCCGTAGTCCTTCAGGCCCACGTCCGCGGGGCTCAGCTGGGAGCGTCGCGCGTACAGGAAGTCGCCGAGCCGGCCTCGTTCGCTCATGCCCCCAGTCTGCACCGGTCCCTCCCCGGCAGCCTGACCCTGTCCGGGGTAGGCAGCGGCGGGTCTGGCTGACCTGCACGGACGCGGGCGACGGTGGTGCTCCGAAGCCCATCCGCCCCGGCCATGGAGACCCGCATGGAACTGGCACAGATCGAACTCGGCGACGTCACCGTCACCCGCGTGAAGGAGTTTTACGGCCCCGTCGGCATGACGCCCGGCCAATTCCTCCCCACCGCGCCGGAAGACTCCTGGCGCGACGACACCGCCTGGCACGCCCCCGACTTCCTCGACCCGCGGACGAACATCGTCAACTCCGCGGTCCAGAGCTGGCTGCTGCGCAGCGAGGGGAAGACCATCCTCGTCGACACGGGCGCGGGCAACGACAAGGAGCGGCCCTACTCCCCGGTCTGGAGCCACCTGCGCACCGACTTCCTGGGCGGCCTGGCGCGGGCGGGTGTCGCCCCCGAGGACGTCGACATCGTGATCAACACGCATCTGCACGTCGACCACGTCGGCTGGAACACCCGCCTGGACGGCAGGGAGTGGGTCCCCACCTTCCCCAACGCCACCTATCTGCTGCCCGGGGACGACTTCGAGTTCTGGAACCCCGAGAACGGCCACAAGACCCTCCTCGGCCGCGGCAACCAGAACGTCTTCGAGGACAGCGTCGCCCCCGTGCACCGCGCGGGCCAGGTGCAGCTGTGGGAAGGACACCACCGGATCGACGCCAACCTGCGCCTGGACGCGGCGCCGGGACACACGCCCGGCTCCAGCGTGCTCACCCTCACCAGCGGCAGGGACCGCGCGGTCTTCGTCGGCGACCTCCTGCACAGCCCCGTCCAGCTCGTCGACCCGGACCACAACAGCTGCTTCTGCGAGGACCCCGACGGCGCCCGCGCCACCCGCCGCCGGATCCTCGGCTGGGCCGCCGACCACAACGCGCTCGTCGTGCCCGCGCACCTGGGAGGCCACGCTGCCGCCGAGGTCGTGCGCTCGGGCAGCGCCTTCGCCATCAAGGGATGGGCCCCCTTCACGCCGTATGCGCGCGAAGGAGCGGACGCGGGCGAGGCACAGGTGACGAAGGCATGACCATCGCGAACCGCACCGTGACCACCGCGAACCGCACCGTGACCACAGCACAGGGCGCGGTCACCGGCGCCCGGCACGAGGGCATCACCGTCTTCCGCGGCATCCCGTACGCCGCGCCCCCGGCCCGCACCGGACGCTTCGCCGCGCCCGAGCCGCATGCCCCCTGGGACGGCGTCCGGGACGCGACCGCACCCGGGCCCACCGCCCCGCAGGCCGAGCGGAACCTGGGCGCCATCGACATGTCGCCCTACTTCGGGCCCGGTTGGGTACCGGGAGACGACTACCTCACCGTCGACGTATGGGCCCCGGACCCGGCGCCCGACTCCCTCCGCCAAGGCCGCGCCCTGCCGGTCATGGTCTTCGTGCACGGCGGAGGCTTCGTGGCGGGATCGACCAGGGCGAGCCTGTACGACGGCGCCGCCTTCGCGCGCAGCGGCGTCGTCCTGGTGACCGTCAACCACCGCCTCGGGATCAGCGGATTCCTCGACCTGCCCGGAGCGCCGCGCAACCGCGGCCTCCTCGACGTCCTCGCCGCCCTGCGCTGGGTACGGGAGAACATCGCCGCGTTCGGAGGCGACCCCGACCGGGTCACGCTCTTCGGCCAGTCCGCCGGCGCCACCCTCACCGGCGCCGTCATCGCCGCACCCGAGAGCCGGGGCCTCGTGCGGCGCGCCATCGTGCAGAGCGGCAGCGGCCTGGGCGCCTTCTCGCCCGAGCAGGCCGCCCGCGTGACGAAGGCGGCGGCATCGGCCCTGGGCGTCGCGCCGCACGCCGACGCCTTCGAGTCGGTCTCCGACGCGCGCCTGGTGGAGGCCACGACCGGACTCGGCGGGATCGACCTGCGCACCACGACCGCCCACGACCCGCTGATCGGGCTCAGTGCCTTCGGCGTGGTCGCGGACCGCCAGCCCGCCGATGCGATCGCCGCCGGGCTCGGCAGCACCGACATCGACCTCCTCATCGGCACCAACGCCGAAGAAGGCAACCTCTACCTCGTCCCCTCCGGTGCCTACGGCGCCTCGACGACCGCCGACGTACGGGCCGCGGCCGAGCGCTCCCACCCCGAGCCGGACCTGCTCCTGGACACCTACCGCGCGGCGCATCCCCGGGCCACCCCCGGCGAGCTGCGCGCCGCCGTCATGGGCGACGCACTGTTCGGCGCGGGAAGCTGGGCCCTGGCCGATGCGCACGCGGAGCGGTCCTCCGGCGCCACATACAGCTACCGCTTCGACTGGCGCTCGCGCGCCTTCGACGGGCTGCTCGGCGCCACCCACACGATGGAACTCCCCTTCGTCTTCGGTCTCGACCCGACCCAACTGCGCGGTGACAACGCTCTGTTCGGCCCGGCAATCCCTCCTGCCGACCTGGCTCCCCGGATGCACGCCGCCTGGATCCGCTTCGCCCGCGACGGCGCCCCCGGCTGGTCCCCTTACGACACCCGCCGCCGCATGACGACGGTCATCGGCCGGAGGTGGGCGGAGCACGAGGACCTGCGGGGTGACATACGGCGCGCCTGGAAACGCTGAGCCTGCGGACACCCGCGGGTCGGGTCGCGGCCTGTGCCTGCCGAAGAAACGGTATGAACTCTCTGCTCGCCCGGGCCGCCGCCCTTCTCTTCCCCGACACCGAGGGCCATCACGGCGTGCTGCCTCCGCTGCTCGTCGTGCTGACCTTCGTCACGGGACTCGTCGACGCCGTCAGCTATCTCGGCCTCGACCGTGTCTTCGTCGCCAACATGACCGGCAATGTGGTCTTCCTGGGCTTCGCGCTCGCGGGCGACGTGCAGTTGTCCGCGACGGCGTCACTCCTGGCGGCCGGTTCGTTCGTGGCCGGCGCGTGGCTGGGCGGGCGGATCGCACCACGGCTCGCGCGGCCGCTGCGGCTGTTCGCGCTGATCGTCGGGGCGCATGCCGTGCTGGTGGCGGCGGCCCTGGTGCTCGACATCGCCGCCGACGTCAGGGACGTACTGATCGTGCTGCTCGCGCTCGGCATGGGCCTGCAGAACGCCGTGGTCGGCAAGCTCGCCGTACCCGATCTGAACACCACCGTCCTCACGCGCACCCTGACCGGCCTGGCCGCCGACCGCTTCGGCCCGGCGACGGTGCGCCGGTTCGTGTCGGTCGCCGCGATGTTCGCGGGCGCCCTCGCGGGCGGGCTGCTGCAGCTCCACCACGGCACGGTCGCCGCGCTGGCGCCCGCGCTGCTGCTGCTCGCGCTCGTCGCTCTGACGGCGTTGCTGCCGGGTGCGGCCGAGCCGCGGGCGAGCTGAACTGCGTACGAGCCGAGCCGAGCCGCGGGCGACCGGGGGGCCGCCCGCGCGAGCCGCGCCGCCTACCGGGCGCCCTCGACGAGCCGGGCGAGATTCGCCAGCGCCATCCGCGTCCCCGTCTCGTTGTCGGCGGCGGGCACGCTGTCGGGGATGCCCTCGTGCACGATGCGGACGTCGGTCCCGCCGTCCGCGCCCGCATCGGTGAGCGTGGTCGTCATCGTCATGGTGCCGCCCAGCCCGGGATCCGCGGTCTCGAAGGCGAGTACCTCGACCACCTGCTCGTCCGGTACGAGCTTGGCGAAATGGCCGTGGTACGTGTCGGTGTGCGAGGCCGATTTGCCGGTGCCGGACGGATCGTCGTACGTGAGCGAGACGCGGAACCGGCCGCCTTCCCGGGCCTCGAAGGCGTGCACCTGGCTGCTCATGCCGTCCGGCACGCGCCAGCGCGCGATCGCGTCCGCGTCCAGAAGCGCCCGGTAGACGGCCGCGCGCGGGGCGTTCACATGTCCGGACACCTCGGTCGAGTACATGAGGACCAATCTAGGACGCCGGCTGCCCGAACGGAGCCCACCGGACACACAGCCGGACACACAGGACGCGCCGGGTCACTCGCTCAACTGCCGGATCGCGCGAGCAACCCGCTGAGAAGGACTTCGAGCCCCTCTCGGAGGAACGAGGTGAAGTCGAGCCGCAGCGCGGCGAGTTCAGGATCAGCTTCATAGGCGGCCAGCATCGCGGCGGACGGCTGCGAGTGCGTCCAGGCGGCGCCGGTCACCAGCACGGCGCAGGCGGCGAACCGCGCGCCGTCGTCCTCGGTGAGCTCCGGCAGGTGTGTGCGCACCAGGCCGACCAGGACGCCGACGCTCGCGATGGCGGCGCGCTTGTACTCCGCGGCGACCTGCGGCGAGACATTGCGTTCGAGAACCGCGGCCTGCGCACTGACCAGGTCGCACAGCACCGGGCGGGCCGCCAGGGACGCCGCGAGCGTGGCGGCGATCTTGTCGCCCCGCTCGGCGGGGGGCGCCGCGGCGTCGACCGCGGTGGCGAGTTCGCCGTCCAGATCCCGGAGCCACTCCCCCAGCGCGACGTCGAGCAGTTCGAGCAGCACGGCCTCGCGGGACTCGAAGTAGCGCAGAACGTTCGACTTCGCGAGGCCGACGCGGCGGCTCAGCTCGTTGAGGCTCACCTGGGCGACCGGCATCTCCGTCAGCATCGAGCCCGCGGTGTCCAGGATCGCCTGCCTGCGCACGGCACGTTGTTCCTCGCTGCGGGCCCGCCTGAAGGGGGTTTCTGTCATGACCGAAGTCTACAGACCCCCGGTCTGTTGTTATCGGACCGGCGGTCTGCTAGCTTCGAACACAAGAGACCGGCGGTCCGATATTCATGTCCCGCAACGGCATTCCCTTTCGGCCGACGGCCCCGCTCTGTCCCTCCACTCCACTCCACTCCAAGGAGTCACCATGTACGTGGTCCCCGACCAGACCGGCACTCTCGCCGTCATCACCGGCGCGAACAGCGGTACCGGCAAGGAAACCGCCCGCCGACTCGCCGGTGCCGGAGCACACGTCGTGCTGGCCGTGCGTACGGTCGCCAAGGGCGAGCAGGCCCGCGCCGAGATCCTCGCCGAGCACCCGCGGGCGCGGATCGACGTGCGCCGGGTCGATCTCGCGGACCTGGCGTCGGTCGAGGAGTTCGCCGACGGGCTCATCGTCGAGGGCACGCCCCTGGACCTGCTGGTCAACAACGCCGGGGTGATGGCGCCGCCCACGCGCATGACCACGGCCGACGGCTTCGAGTTGCAGCTGGGCAGCAACTTCCTCGGCCCCTTCGCACTGACGCTGCGGCTCCTGCCCCTGCTGCTCGCCGCGAAGGCACCGCGGGTGGCCACCATGAGCAGCGGCACGGCCAACTACGGGCGGATCCGCTTCGACGACCTCCAGTGGGAGCGCCGCCGCTACAGCCCCAACCTCTCGTACGCCCAGTCCAAGCTCGCCGACCTGATGCTGACCCGGCAGCTCGCCGACGTCGTCGCCGCGCGCGGCTGGAACCTCCTGAGCACCGCCGCCCACCCCGGCTACACCCGCACCAACCTCCAGACGGCGGGCGCGAGCCTGGGCCGCGACAAACCGAAGTTCTCCCTGCTCACGTCGTTGGACTTCCTGCCCTCGCAGGGCGTCGAACAGGGCGCGGAGCCCCTGCTGTACGCGGCGACGAGCCCCGACGCCGTGGCCGGCGGCTACTACGGTCCGGGCGGCCGCTTCGGTCTCGTGGGCCCCACCACCACCGCACGGGTGACCAAGCGGGCCCTGGACACCGCGGCCAACGCCCGCCTCTGGCGCGAGGCCGAACTCCTCACCGGGGTCACCCTGCCCGCCCCCGTCGCCTGACGGGAATCCCGCCCTCAATCCCGTCCTCGGCCGGCAGCTGATGTCCCAGGCGCGCCAGCGGGGAGAGCGCCATGAACAGCGGGGACAACGCCAGACAGACGGCGGTGAGCAGCAGACTCGTCCTCAGCCCCAGTGTCCCGGCCAGGAAACCGCCGAGCAGCGAGCCGACCGGTGTCAGGCCCATGCCGACGAAATTGATGGTCGCGACGACGCGCCCCTGCATCCGCACGGGCGTGATGGCCTGGCGTACGGCCATGGCCGTGACGTTGACCAGCTGGCTGAAGACACCGAAGACGAAGTTGACCGCCATGAGCGCGGCGAGGGTGACGGCGGTGGAACCGTACAGTGCCGGCACGCAGAGCAGCACGCCGTCGGCAAGCACCGCCGAGACCACGAGGACCCTGCCGTAGCCGAATCTCCCCGGCAGTCTCGCCGAGAGCAGGGCGCCGACCACCGCGCCGGGACCCATCGCGGCGAGCGCCAGGCCGACCGCCAGGCCCGACAGGTGCAGTTCGCGGGGCAGGAAGAGCAGGTAGACGGTCATCACGGCCGCGAAGGAGAACTGGAAGAGGGCCGATGCGATGCCCACGGCCCGCAGAGATGTGTTGCTGAGGACCAGGTGGAGGCCTTCCCGGATCTGACGCCGGACGCGCGGCGGCCCCTCGGCATTCTCGTGTACCGCCTCGCGACGGCGGATGTGGCGGATCGACACGAAGGACAGCGCGAAGAAGAACGCACTGACGGCAGTGGCGATCGGCGCGGAGAACACCGACACCATCGCGCCCCCGAGCGCGGGCCCGCCGATCTGTGCGGCGGACCGGCTGCCCTCCAGCGCGCTGTTGCCCGCCAACAACTGATCGCGCTCCAACAGCCTTACCAGGGAGGCCTGGTAGGCCACGTCGAAGAACACGCTGAGGGCGCCCACGAGAAAAGCGGCCGTGAGCAACACGGGCATCCCGAGCACTCCGAGTACGTACGCGAGAGGGATCGCGGCCAGCGCCAGCGCACGCCCCAGGTCCGCGACGACCATCACGTTGCGGGAGCGGCGGCGGTCCACCCACGCGCCGGCGAAGAGCGAGAGGAGCAGGATCGGCGCCTGCTCCACCGCGCGCAGGGCGCCGAGCTGTCCGGCACCGACGTCCAACGCCACCACGGCGATGAGCGGCAGGGTCACCTGGCAGGCCTGCGCCCCGAGTTGCGATGCGGTCTGCCCCAACCAGAGCCGGCGGAAGTCGGCGTCGCGCCACAGACTCGACCGGGGGCTCGGGGAAGCGGCACGAGACGCGCCGGGGACACGGAAGGCGAACGGCACAGGGACCCCTTGAGGCAGGAAAAGGTTCGCCGTGCCGCATCTCAGGGGGCAGCACGCGATGACAGGTCGATGGACCTATGGCGTCAACGCGTGCTCAGTGACCGGGCATCTCGATTCCTGCTCCTCGGGAATGACGTGTTCCCGGAGTCACGGGATCACGTGGTGTCGGCAGGCTAGCCTCCCGGCCACCTGCCACGAAAGCGCTTTACCGCCCCCGCATATCCTCTGCCGGATGACCCGCCGCACGCCGCCGCGCCCCGTGAACGTGGAGCAACTCTTCCCGGAGGTCGTTCGCTTCAAGAAGGAGGCGGTGCGCCTCCACCCCCGCGCGGGCGACCCGACGTTCCGCGAGAGTTCGGTCGGCGGGCCCTTGCTGTGGCCGGCGACCGAGCCGTGGCCGGTGTGCGACGAGCACAAGGGGGCGCCGGTAGTGGCCGTCGCGCAGATCTACCGGGACCATGTGCCGGACGGCGTCGTCACGTTCCCGGAGGGCCGCGATCTGCTCCAGGTGCTGTGGTGCCCGCGCAAGCACAGCGGGGGCCAGTGGGTCGTCCCTCAGGTCCGCTGGCGGAACGCGGGCGCGGTCGGGCAGGCCCTCGACACTCCGCCGCTGCCCGCCGTGCGGCACGAGAAGTACGTGCCGCGCCCCTGTGTCGTACATCCGGAACGGGTGACGGAGTACCCCGGTTGGGACCTCGCGCAGGACGTCTGGGACGCCCTGGGGGGACGTTTCGAGCAGGTGGAGAAGGAGACCGGCTGGGACTACCAGTCCCACCTCTCCACCGCTCCGGGCACGAAGCTGGGCGGGTATCCCGGCTGGGGCCAGGACCCGCAGTGGCCGGCCTGCACACAGTGCGGCCGGCCGATGGAGCACCTGCTGACGTTCGAGAGCAGCGAGGGCGACTCCGGATCCGCGCGGACCTGGACACCGGTCGAGGACCACGAGGTGCGATACGAGGACGCGGGAATGATGTTCGGCGACGTGGGCGGGGTCTACCTCTTCGAGTGCCGCACCTGCCCCGACCGCCCGGGCACCCACCGCTTCGACTGCGCCTAGCCGGATCGGCCCGCGGCACCGCGGAGGGTCAGGCAGCGGCGGGCGCGGCCTGCTCGGTGAGGCGGGCGACAACCTCGGCGAGGCCCTGGACGACCTCGGTGTCGTCGGCCGGGTGGGTCTCGGCGAAGCGCGTCAGGGAAGCGGGGATGGACAGCTTGACGTCCTCCAGGACCGCGCCACCGGCGAGGCCCGCGGCCTTGCGGGCCTCGTCCTGGGCCCACACGCCGCCGTACTGGCCGAACGCGGTGCCGACGACGGCGACCGGCTTGCCGGAGAGCGCACCGGCGCCGAACGGGCGGGACAGCCAGTCGATGGCGTTCTTCAGGACGGCGGGCATGGTGCCGTTGTACTCGGGCGAGAAGAGGAGGAAGGCGTCGACGCTGCCGGCCGCCTCGCGCAGGCGGGCCGCGGCCGCGGGCAGGCTGCCGTCGGCGTCGATGTCCTCGTTGTAGAAGGGCACGTCCGCAAGACCTTCGAACAGCTCGATCTCCACACCGGAGGGCGCGTGCTTGGCCGCGGCCTCGGCGAGCTGGCGGTTGTGGGAGCCGGCGCGGAGGCTGCCGACGAGAGCGAGGATGCGTACTGACATGGCGGAACTCCAGAAAGAAGTGCGGACGTACTCACATACGGGGCATACGGGGCGATACGGGTTGCGCATCAAGCGGACCGAGGTCCGTTTAAAGTTGTACCACCTATCCGGACCGCGGTCCACTTAGCTGCTCGCAGCGCTACGCTTGACCCATGACCGGCTCCGTTCCCCCGCCTCTCCCCTCCGCGCCCGGCACACCGGGCGGGGCGACCGAGCTCGCCCTCACCCCGATCGGCGAGCCGCCGCCCCTCAGGGCCGACGCGGCACGCAACCGCACGCGCCTCCTCGAGGCGGCCTCGCAGCTGATGTCCGGGTGCGGGGCCGCGCAGCTGACCATGGACGCGGTGGCCACGGCGGCCGGAGTGGGCAAGGGAACCGTCTTCCGGCGCTTCGGCGACCGCACCGGGCTGCTCGTCGCCCTGCTCGACCACCGCGAGCAGCAGCTCCAGGCCGCCTTCCTCACCGGACCGGCCCCGCTCGGCCCCGACGCCCCGCCCCTGGAGCGCCTGCACGCGTTCGGCCCCGCGCTCGTCCGCCACGAGCGCGACCACCACGAACTGATCCTGTCCTCCAGGACCGACCCCCTGCGCACCTACGACGTCCCGGCGAACCGCCTGCGCCTGACGCACGTCACGATGCTGCTGCGCCAGGCGGGCGCCACGGGCGACACCGAGCTCCTGGCGCACACCCTGCTCGGCTCCATCGACAGCGTGCTCGTCCACCACCTGATCGTCGAGCGCGCGATGCCGCTCGACCGCGTACTGGCCGGGTGGCACGACCTCGTCACGCGCCTGGTGACGCGACCGCCCTCAGCGGCCTGATCCCGGTTCCACCTCACTCCCGGACTTACCCCTACACGCCGATCGCGCCGTCGATCCGCTCCCGGAGCAGATCGGCGTGGCCGTTGTGCCTGGCGTACTCCTCGACCATGTGCATGAGCACCCAGCGCAGCGACACCGTTCCGCGCCATCCGTCGTCGCCCTCGACATCGAGGTCGGGGGCCGTCGCGACGAAGCGGTCGGCGAAGGCGACCTCGGCGCGCCATGCCTCCCACGCCGCGGCGATCACGGCCGGTTCGGGCACGGCGCCGTCGAAGTCCTCGTCGGGGCTCGCGTCCGTGCCGAAGCGGAGCGGCACGTCCTGACCGGCGAGGACACGTCGGAACCAACGGCGCTCAACATCGGCGAGATGGCGCACGAGGCCGAGCAGCGAGAGGGTGGACGGTTCCACGGAGCGGTGTGCCAACTCGGCTTCCAGGCCTGCGCACTTGAGCATGAGTGTGGTGCGCTGAACCTTGAGGAAGTCGACCAGCATGGGCCGCTCGTCGCCGGTGGTCCGTGCGCCGAGCCGGTCGTCCCGCTCTTCGTCCACGAACAGTTCCGCTCGCCTGCGTCCGGTGGTCATGGCCGCCATCCAACCCGGCGGGGGGCGTGCGGGGCCAGCGGTTATCGGCGGCCGGGGCGGATCATGCCGTCGTCGCCCGTCGCGAGGAACTGCGTCGCCGCAAGCTCTCCGTAGAGCGGATCGGCCGCCACCAACTCCTCGTGGGTGCCGGACGCGCGGACCCGTCCCGCGTCCATCACCACGATCCGGTCGGCCAGCGTCACCGTCGAGAGGCGGTGTGCCACCACCAGGACCGTCACCTCCCTGGAGACCTCGGCTACGACGTCACGCAGGGCCAGTTCGTTGACCGCGTCGAGCTGCGAGGTCGCCTCGTCCAGGAGCAGGAGGCGCGGTTTGCGCAGCAGCGCCCTGGCGATCGCCACGCGCTGGCGTTCACCGCCGGACAGCTGGGAGCCGCGGTGTCCGACCAGCGTGTGCAGACCGTCCGGCAACCGTTCGACGAGCGTGTCGAGGCGGGCCCGTACGAGAACGTCCCGGATCTCCTCGTCGGTCGCGCCGGGCGCCCCGAAGAGGAGGTTCTCGCGCAGCGTGCCGGCGAGGACGGGCGCGTCCTGCTCCACGTAGCCGATGGCGGAGCGCAGTTCGGCAAGGGGCCACTCGTGCACGTCACGGCCGTCGACGAGGACGCGGCCGCCCGTCGCGTCGTAGAACCGCTCGAGCAGACCGAAGACGGTGGTCTTGCCCGCGCCCGACGGTCCGACGAAGGCGGTCATGCCGGGGCCGGGGATGTCGAAGCTCACGCCGTGATGGACGTACGGAAGGCCCTCCCGGTAGCGGAAGGTCACGTCCTCGAAGGAGACGGCGGCGGGGCCTTGCCGCCTCGCCTGTTCCGCCTGCCCCTGACGCGGCTTCTCCGCGGGCCCGGTGACGTCCTCCGTCTCCAGGCGCTCCGCCCGTACGATCCGCGCGATGGCCGCCGAGCCGACCTGGTACTGCGAGACGCCCTCGACGAGACGGGACACCGGGTCGATCAGGTAGAAGAGGAACAGCAGGAACGCCACGAGGGTCGAGACCGATATCGCGCCGGACGCGACCCGCGCACCGCCGATGCCCAGGACGGCCAGGAACGACACCTGCACGGCGAAGCCCACCGAACTCCACGCCACCGCCTGCCATTTGGCGGACCGCACACCGTGGCGCCAGGCCTCCCGCGCGGCGGCCTGCACGGCGGCCGTCTCGCGCTCCTCGGCGCCCGAGGCCTTGACGGTGCGGAACGCGCCGAACGCGCGCTCAAGGGCGGTCGAGATCGTGCCGACCGCTTCCTGGGCCCGTTCCGTCGCCTGCGCGATCTTCGGCATCACCAGCGCCACCGCGCCGCCGATGAGCACGATCACGCCGAGGGTGACGCCGAGCAGGACGACGTCCATGAGGCCCATCATCACGATCGTCGCGATGAAGGTGAGCCCGCCCGCGACCGCGGACACGACGGACTGCGTGGTGACCGCGCGCAGCAGTGTCGTGTCCGAGGTGATGCGGGACATCAGGTCGCCGGGCTGGGTTCGCTCGACCTCCGGCAGGCGCAGCCGCAGCAGCCGCCCGATGAGGGTGCGCCGGGCCGCGAGCACGACGGACTCGGCGGTGCGTTCGAGGACGTACGCGCCGACGGACTCGATGGCGGTGCCGAGCACGACGAGCGCGGTGAGCAGGAGGATGATCCCGGCGATCGAGTCGTCGCTGCCGAGCCGGTCCACCAGGGCCTTGGCGGCGAGCGGCTGGGCGAGGCCGGTCGCGGCGCCGATCAGCGTGCAGAGGGCGCCGAGCGCCACGGCCGCGCGGTGCGGGCGGAAGTAGCGGTAGAGCGCCCGCCAGGTCTCGGCGGCGGCAAGACGCTCGGGGGCCGGCTGCTCCGGCGCGTTCTTGGTCACGTCAGGCAGGACGCCGGCGAGGGCTGATCTGCCTGACTCGGTGAGGGCTGCTCCGCCTGACTCGCCCTCGTCGCTTCACCGCCTCCATGCGCGCGGCATCCACTGATGGGTCATCACTTCTTACGCAGCTCGGGTCAAAAACCCCAAAAAACATATAAGCATCTGCTTCGTTCATCTTCCTGCGGTCTACACATGGTTTCGACCAGGAAGCGAGTGAACGGAGTGGGTATGCGCTCGGTCGGCCGAAGGCACGCACTGGGCCTCGGACTTGCGGTGGCAGCAGGCGCGGGTCTCGCCGGGTGCGGCGCCAAGGACGGGGGGTCCAAGGACTCGGCTTCCCCCTCGCCGTCCGGGAAGGGGCGAGGAGAGGGGCACGACGAAGACGGCGGCCAGCACGGCGCTCAGCAGAAGCAGCCTCCGGAGAAGCCGATCGGCGACGGCTCCACGGCGTATTCGGGGCAGCAGCCGAACCAGCCCGACACGCCCGTCCCCCTGGAGCCGGGTGAGACACCCCCGCAGTTCGTGGTCTTCTCCTGG
Organism: Streptomyces sp. NPDC055189; assembly: GCF_053606765.1. Classification (NCBI taxonomy): domain Bacteria; kingdom Bacillati; phylum Actinomycetota; class Actinomycetes; order Kitasatosporales; family Streptomycetaceae; genus Streptomyces; species Streptomyces sp. NPDC055189. The sequence goes on along the minus strand of NZ_JBSGSG010000016.1, from coordinate 54,732 downwards.
GACGGCGCGGGCGAGGTCGGCAACGGCCTCTTCCCGCGCTTTTTGAAGCTGGCCGAGGAACACGACGCGCGCATGACGTTCTTCCTCTCCGGTCTCTACCTCCTCCCCGAAGCCAAGAAACGGCTGTACAAGCCGCCGAACAACGCGGTCGGCGCCTCCGACATCGGCTATCTCACCGACGGCCACATCAAGGAGACGCTGGGGTACGTCCGGCAGGCCTGGCTCGAAGGCCATGAGATCGGCACGCACTTCAACGGGCACTTCTGCACCGGCACCGGAAGCGTCGCCAACTGGACACCCGCGCAGTGGCAGAGCGAGATCGACCAGGCCGCATCCTTCGTGAAGGAATGGCGCACGAATACCGGCTGGACCGACCTGCCGTCGCTGCCTTTCGACTACGACAAGGAACTCGTCGGCGGCCGCACCCCCTGCCTACTCGGGCAGAGCAATCTGCTGCCGGTGGCCCGCGAACGGGGCTGGCGTTATGACTCGTCGTCGCCCGGTGGATTGCAGCGGTGGCCGGAAAAACGCCTCGGGGTGTGGGATCTGCCGCTTCAGCAGATCCCTTTCCCCGGGCACCGGTTCGAGGTCCTTTCCATGGATTACAACGTCCTGGCCAACCAGTCGAAGAATTCGACGCGAGCACCCTCGTACAACTATCCCGGCTGGCGCACCCAGGCCATCGGGTCGTATCTCGCCGGTTTCCGGCGCGCGTACGAGACGAACCGCGCTCCCTACTTCATCGGCAACCACTTCGAGGACTGGAACGGCGGCATCTATATGGACGCCGTCGAACAAGCCCTCAAGCGGATGGCCGGGAAAGAGGACGTGCGCCTCGTCTCCTTCAGGCAGTTCGTCGACTGGCTCGACGTCCAGGACCCGGCCGTCCTCGCCAAGCTGCGCCGACTCGAAGTGGGACAGCGCCCCGACGGCGGTTGGCACAGCTTTCTCGGCAAGTCGACCAAGCGAGAAATCAACAGAGAGATGGAGACAAGAAGTTGAGCGTGAACCGGTTGAAGCTGAACCACGTTTCGGTGAAGTACGTGTCGGTGGCGGGAATCGCGGCCCTCGCCGTGCTGACCGGCCCCGCGGCGGCCGGTGCCGGCGCCGCGACCCCGCCTCCCGCGCCCGCTTCCGGAGCCGAGGCACCCGGAGCCGAAGCGCCCGCACCCGGGACAACCGGAACCGCAGCGACCGGAACCCCCGTGCCGGGAGCCCCCACGACCGCGGCCCCGCGTCCCACTCTGACGGCGAAGTCCACCGCGAGCAGCGTGCGCGCGTGGCAGGACTTCCACATCTACGGAGTCGCCCGTCACATGCGGGCCGGCACCCGCGTCACGCTGCAGCAGCTGCAGGGCAAGCGGTGGGTGGCGCTGCCCGCGTCGGTGTACACCGCGCGCTCCGGGGCGTACAACATGCGGGTCAAGCTGGGCTGGAAGGGCCGCAACTCCCTGCGCATCGTCGGCGGCGGCGCCGTCTCGCCGGTCCTCAAGGTCACGGTCCGCTGAGCCGGTAGGCCCGTAACCGATTGTCCCGGTCACCCGTGTCACCCCGGTCATGAGCCGACGCGCTCATGACCGGGCGGCGTTCAGCGATCTCATGCGACGCCCCGCCGCCCGAGACCCGCCTCGGGCGCGAGCGCCAGGACGCCCACCTTGCCGGTGTGGCGGTTGGCCTGGACGAGGCGGGCGGCTTCGGCCGTGTCCTGGAGGTCGTACGTCACCGACAGGGCGGGCCGGATATGTCCGAGGTCCAACAGGCGGGCCACCGCGGCCTGCTCGTGGAGGTTGGCCCCGTGGCTGCCGATGACGCGCTTGAGCCGCATCCAGAGGTAGCGGTTGTCGAACTCGTGGAGATAGCCGGTGCTCGATCCGCAGGTGACGACGGTGCCGCCGCGGCGCACCACGAAGACGGACAGCCCGAAGGTCGCCCGGCCGACGTGCTCGAACACGATGTGCGGGTCCTCCCCCACCGCGGCGCGGATCCGCTTGCCGAGCTTCTTGCCGACCGCTGTCGGATCGGCCGGAGCGGTGCCGGTCAGGCCGATCTCGGCGCGGTTGATCACCGCGTGGCAGCCGAAGGCACGGGCCCGCTCCGCCTTCTCCTCGCTGCCGACCACGCCCACCGCGATGCCGCCGCCGTTGCGCACGAGCTGCGCGGCGTAGGCACCGAGTCCGCCCGCCGCGCCCCAGATCAGCACGATGTCGCCCTGCGTCATGCGCGCGCCGCGGTCGCTGACCAGCATGCGGTAGGCGGTGCCTGCGCAGAGCGGGTTGGCGGCTGCTTCCTCCCAGGACAGCTGCCCCGACTTGGGGAGGAGTTGACTGGCGCGGACCACGCAGTAGTGCGCGAGCCCGCCGAAGTTGGTCTCGAAGCCCCAGGCCAGCTGGGAGTCGCCGAGCATGCCGTCGGCGTGGGTCGCAGGTTCCTCGTCGTCGACGTAGACGGGAGAGACCACGACCTCGTCACCGATGGTCCAGCGGCGTACCCCGGCCCCCGTCCGGACCACGACGCCTGCCGCGTCCGATCCGACCACGTGATACGGCTGATCGTGCCGTGCGGCCCAGCCGCCTTTCGCACCGAAGTGCCGCAGAAAGGCGAAGGTCGATATCGGCTCGAACATCGCGGACCACACGGTGTTGTAATTTATCCCGCTGGCCATGACGGCCACCAGGACTTCGTCCGGGGCGAGTTCCGGCATCGGAACTGCTCCTACATGGAGTGTTTTCCGGACGTCTTTGTCCGCCACTCCCGTAAAACTCTCCACGTCCTCCCTCCGCAGATGCGCGGCGGTGTATTCGGCGGGTAAGGGAAGTCGGCGCAGTTCGTCCGCGCCGGCTCCCGCTACGACTGCCTCTGCGAGCACATCCATGACGTTCCTCCTTCGGCACAGCTGTCCTGTGGTGCGTATACGGTGCGGGCGCAGCCCGCATCTCACAAGCAGATCGGCTTCAATTCATCGGGATCGCTAGTCGATCCCTCGCGCGGTCATCACTTTCCGAGTAGAGGCCTCCTCATTTCAGTCGCTAATGTCCGGCCCATCCGCACGGAAAGGTGAGGAATTCCATGGCTGAAGAGAGCGCGAACGCCGCTTGGGGCGAACGCATGGGCACAGGAGACCGGGTCGTGGTGGGGGTGTTCGTCGGCATTCCCTTCGTCGCGGTGATCGCGTCCGTCGTCGTGCTGTGGGGATGGGGCGTCACCTGGCACGACCTGGTGATCGGCGCGGTGATGTACGCCATCGCCGTGCACGGCATCACCATCGGCTACCACCGCCTGTTCACGCACAAGGCGTTCAAGGCGGCCCGCCCCCTGAAAATCGCCCTCGCCGTCGCCGGAACGATGGCCGTCGAGGGCGACGCGATCACCTGGTGCGCCGACCACCGCCGCCACCACCAGTTCGCGGACCAGCCGGGCGACCCGCACTCCCCCTGGCGGTTCGGCACTTCCGTGCGCGCGCTGCTCAAGGGCATGGCGTGGGCGCACGTCGGCTGGACGTTCAACAACGACAAGACCAATCAGCAGAAGTACGTCCCCGACCTCCTCGCCGACCGTGATCTGGCCCTGGTGGCGCGGTTGCAGCCGCTGATCGTGCTGTTCTCCTTCGGTGCGCCGGCTGTGGTGGGAGGGCTCTGGGGCGAGGGCAGTTGGGACTCCGGCGCCGCCTGGTCGGCCTTCTTCTGGGCCGGCCTTGTGCGCATCGGTCTGCTCCATCACGTCACCTGGTCGATCAACTCGATCTGCCACATCAGCGGGGACCGGCCCTTCCGGTCCCGGGACCGCTCGGGAAATGTGTGGTGGCTCGCCCCGCTCTCGGGCGGTGAGTCCTGGCACAACCTCCACCACGCCGATCCGACGTCCGCCCGGCACGGCGTCCTGCGCGGCCAGCTCGACTCCAGCGCCCGGCTGATACGCCTCTTCGAGCTGGCCTCGTGGGCAAGTGCGGTGCGGTGGCCGGACGAGCGAAGGCTGGCCCGCCTCTCCGTCGCCGACGTCAGGACACCTCCGGAGGAAGCCCAAGACCCGCCGCGAGCGTCGGCCAGGAAGCCTTGAACTCCTTCTGCCAGGAGGACCAGGCGTGCGAGCCCCCGCTGTAGAAGTGGACCGTCGCCGGGATGCCGGCACGGTCCAGCTTCCGGTCGAAGGCGTGCGCCTGGTTCCACAGCGTGCCCTCCAGGACGGCCCCTTCGAGGTTGCCGAAGTCGCTGCTGGGGATGCCGCTGCCCTGCGAGACGTAGAGCCGCGTTCCGGAGAGGCGCTCGGCCAGGGCGGCGGGGTTGTGGCTGTTCCACTTCTCGCGGTGCAGCAGGGGGCTGCCCCAGAGGGCCGAGGGCAGCAGCAGTTCCCTGGCGACGATGGCGTTCATCACCGTGGGCATGCCCAGGGCCGTCGTGTCCACGACGCCGCTGTACGAGGCCGCCGCCCCGAAGGTGCCGGGATGCCGGGCGGCGAACGCCATGGCGCCGTAGCCGCCGGTCGAGACCCCGGCGACGGAGCGGCTGTCGTTCGCGCGATAGGAGTCGCGCAGGAGGCCCGCCAACTCCTCGACCTGGAAGGTCTCGTAGTCGGGGGCGGCGGGGCTGCCGTGGTTCCACCAGTCGGTGGGGATGCCGGTGGGGCCCGAGGCCGGCATCACCGTGATGACGTCCTTGTCGGCCAGGAACTCCTCGACGTCCGTCTCGCGGGTCCATGAGGTGTAGTCGTCGTGGGCGCCCTGGAGGAGGTAGAGCACCGGCCAGGTGCGGTCGGGCTGCTCCTTGAAGCGGGCCGGCAGGATGACGCGTACGGGCAGCTGTTTGCCCACGGCGGGTGAGTCGACGGTGAGGTCGACGGTGCGGGCATCCAGCCATTTCTCGCCGACGACGCGCGGGCCTTCGGCGGCTGCGGCCGCTGCCCGGGACGCGGCGGGTGCTCCCAGGGCGGTGGAGGTGCCCAGGGCTCCGCCGGTGGCGAGCAGGGCGGTGACCGCGGCGAGGGCGGCGAGCTTCTTGCGGGGTCTGCGGTGCTTCTGCGGCATGGGGGCGGTCCTCTTCTCGGGCGGGCCGGCGGACCGGCGCGCGGATCAGGCGTCGGACAGGTCGCGGGCGAGGAGTTCGGCGAGGGTGTCCACGACCGGGGGGTCGAGCAGGGAGAGGTGGTGACCGGGCAGCGGGGCGACCGTGAGGTCGGTGCAGTGCGCGTCCCAGCCAAGGCTTTCGTCGTCCCGCTCGTAACGGATGTCGCGCACGGTGTGCGGGGCCGGTTCGGTGGCCCGGTAGAGGAGGGTCCGCCCCGCGTACGGCCCCGGCCTGTGGCGCTCGCCGCTGCGCAGGTCGAGGGCGGAGGTGCGCTGGTGGTCGAGCACTCCTTGCGGCAGGTCCACGGCCTGCTCCAGGAGTTTCATGACGAGCGCGATCTGCTCGGCATCGTCCAGGCGTGCCAGGTCCTCGAAGGGCAGCTTGAGTTGAGTGCGGTAGGTGCGGGCTATGTACGTGGCGAAATCGGCGTAGCGGCGGCGCGCTTCCTCCACGGGGGTCAGGCCCGGGGGCGCGGGCAGCGGCAGGACGGAGTCGAGGAGGACCAGGGCCCGGACGTCGCCGTGCCGGGTGAGGAGCCTCGCTGCTTCCTGGGCCAGCAGACCGCCGTAGGACCAGCCGCCGACGATCCAGGGGCCGTCGGGCGACACCGCGCGGATGCGCCGTGCGAAGTGCTCAGCGCGGGGCTTGAGGTCCTCCGGGGTGGTCAGCCGGTCGAAGCCGTAGACGGGACGGGCCCCGGCAAGGCGTTCGGCGAGACGCGCGTACACCTCGGAGGTGCCGCCCGCGGCGTGGGCCAGGAAGAGGGGGGTGCCGTCTGCTGTGTCGGCGAGGACGCGCAGCGGCCCCTGCGCCGCTGCCGCACGGGAATCGGGGGCAGCGGGGGCATTGGAGGCCGCGGGGGCAGCGGGGGAAGCGGGGGCAGCGGGGGCAGCGGGGGAAGCCTCTCGCGGACTCCGAGCGCCCCCGGAGTCCGGAAGCAGCTCCGCCACCCCCCGCAGCGTCGCCTGCCGCAGCAGCACCCCCGGTTCCACCTCCACCCCGAACTCCCGCTCCACCGCGGTCCGGATGCGTGCCGCGGTGAGCGAGTCGAGGCCCAGGTCGGTCAGGGGGGTGTCGGCGTCGATGCGGTCGGGGGTGTAGCCCATGACGTCGGCCACGCAGCCGCGGAGGCGGTCCAGGGTGCCCGTGACGCGGGCGGCGGGGCCCGCTTCGTGACGTGGCGTCTCGCGCGGTCCCGGCGCCTCCCCCGCCCAGAAGCGGCGGTGCCGCCAGCGCGGCGGCGGGACGTCGGCGATGCGTGCGCCCGGATGCAGGCGCTGACGGGCCGCGGAAGGTACGGGAGAACCCACGCCCCCTACGAGCAGAGAGGCCAGGGACGTACGGAAGGTGAGCGCGTCGTCCGTGTCGCGCCGCAGGGTCGGGACGATCAGCGGGCCGTCGGCGCCCGCGTCCCGCAGCGTCTCGGTGAGCGGATGCAGCTGCGTGGGGTGCGGGGCCACTTCGACGAACACCCGGTGGCCGTCCTCGGCTGCGGCGCGCACCGCCTGGCTGAAGCGGACGGGGCGCCGCAGGTTGGCCACCCAGTAGTCGGCGTCGCAGGGCGCCGGGTCGCGCGGGTCGGCCAGGACGGTGGAGTAGCGGCGGCAGCCGGGGCGCGCGTGCCGCACGGTGCCGAGCTCAGTGGCGAAGTCCGCGAGCAGCGGGTCGACATGGGGCGAGTGCCCGGCGCCGGTGACCCGCAGGGAACGGGCGAAACCGCCCTGGCTCGTGACGTGATCGATGAGTGCGCGCACGTCGTCGGCCGATCCGGTGACCACGCTCTGCGCCGGTGACGCGTGCACGGCGACCTGCAGGGTGCGGAATTCGGCGGCCAGGGCCTCGATGTGCTCGCCGGGGCGGTCCACCACGGCCATGGCGCCGCCCGTGAGCCCGGCGAGGAGCCGCGAGCGGATCGCGACGACGCGCGCGCCGGTGGCCGCGTCGAGGGCCCCGCAGGCGACGGCCGCGGCGATCTCCCCCAGGGAGTGGCCGATCACGGCGGCGGGCTCGAAGCCGTAGGACTTCCACAGCTCGGCGAGGGCGACCTGCATCCCGTAGAGGGCGGGCATGACCACGGCGGGCGAGGTCAGGTCGGCGCCGGCACTCATGCAGTCCCGCAGGGAGATACCGGCCTCATCGCGCAGCAAGGGCTCGAGGCGGTCGACCGCGGCGACGAACTCCGGTTCCGATGCGAGCAGTTCGCTGCCCATCCCCGCCCACTGCGAGCCGTACCCGGAGAACACCCACACCGCGCCGGGTCCCGCCCCTGCCGCGGGCGCCCCCACCACCACCCGTCCGTCGGGTTCACGCCCGGCCAGGCGGGCGAGGGCCGTGGTCAGCTCCTCCCGGCCGCGGGCGACCACTGCCGCCCGGTGCCGGCCCCGCCCCGCGCGGCCCGCCAGTGTGCGGCCGAGGTCGGCCGGGCGGACGGAGCGGCTCGCCGGGTCGCGCAGCCATGCGGCCAACTCGCCCGCGTACGCGCGTACGCGGTCCTCGGTGACGCCGTCGAGCAGGGCTATGGCGGGGGCGGCGGGGGCGCGGTGTGCGCCGGGCGGCACGCGGTGTTCGGCGAGGACCACATGCGCGTTGGTGCCTCCGAAGCCGAACGCCGAGACCCCTGCCCGTGCGGTGCCCGAGTAGCGGGGCCAGGGCTCGGGCCCCGTGACGACGCGCAGACCCAGGGCGTCGAGGTCGGCGTGCGGGCCCGGAGCGGTGAAGTGCAGCTGGGGCGGTATCTCGTCGTGGTGCAGGGCGAGGACCGTCTTGATGAGCCCGGCGATGCCCGCCGCCGCTTCCAGGTGGCCGATGTTCGTCTTCACCGAGCCGATCAGGAGCGGCTGGTCGGCGGGCCGCCCGCACCCCGCCGCGAGCGCGGCCGAAAGGGCGGATGCCTCGATCGGGTCGCCGAGGGCCGTGCCGGTGCCGTGTGCCTCGACGTAGTCCACGGTCGCGGACCCGGAGCCGTGGCTCTGCTCCAGGAGCGTGCGCTGGGCCTGCGCGCTGGGGGCCGTGAGCCCGTTGGAGCGGCCGTCCGAATTGGCGGCGGTGGACTCGATGACCGCCAGGACACGGTCGCCGTCGCGCTCGGCGTCCGCGAGGCGCTTGAGCACGACGACGCCGCAGCCCTCCCCGCGCACCATGCCGTCGGCCGACGCGTCGAAGGCCTTGCACCGGCCGTCGGCGGCAAGCGCCCCCGCCCGCTGGAAGCCGAGGGTCACCGCGGGGGCCAGGAGCAGGTTCACTCCTGCGGCGAGCGCCGTGTCGCTCTCCCCCGCGCCGAGGCTGCGCACCGCGTGGTGCACGGCGACGAGCGAGGACGAGCACGCCGTGTCCACGGCCATGCTCGGGCCGCGCAGGTCCAGGAGGTAGGAGAGGCGGTTCGCGGCGATGCTCAGGGCCGCGCCCGGCGGGGTCCAGGCGCCGACCGACTCCGGGTCGGCGGTGGTCAGATGGGCGTATTCGTTGCCGCTGATGCCCACGAAGACGCCGGTACGGGTGCCCGCGAGGGAGGGCGCGGGCAGTGCCGCGTGGTCGACGGCCTCCCGTACGACCTCCAGGAGCATGCGCTGCTGCGGGTCCATGGCGGTGGCCTCGTCCGCGCCGATGCCGAAGAACTCGGCGTCGAAGCCCGCCACGCCGTCGGTGCTCCCGTTCCCGAGGAAGCCGCCGTGCCTGCTGACGTCGTCCGGCAGGCTCTTGCCCGCCCGCACGAACGGCGCCCAGCGGTCGTCGCCGACGGTGCCCACGGCGTCGCGGCCCTCGCTCAGGAGCTGCCAGAAGGCTGCGGGCGAGGTGACGTGGCCGGGCAGCCGGCAGCCGACGCCGATGACCGCGACGGGCGACGCGCCCTCTCCCGCGGCCGGCACGGCGCCTTCCGCGGATAGCGCACCGGCACTCACCGCATCCGGCGGCGCCCCGCCGTGCTCCGGTTCGCCGCGCTCCACCCGCTCCATGAGCGCACCGATCGTCGGCGCCTCCCAGAGCAGCGTGGCGGGCAGCCGGGTGCCCGCGAGGTCGCTGAGTCGCGCCGTGAGCACGACCGCGTCACGCGAGGTGAGGCCCAGCTCCGCCAGCGGTCGGTCGTCGCCGATCTCCTCGGCCGGCAGGCCGTACCAGGCTCTCAGGCTCCCGACGACCGCGGCCCGTATCTCCGCCTGCGTCACTTCGCTCATCGTGCGTCCTCCGCGCCGGCAGGGCCCCCCTCGCCGAAGGCGCCGAGCAGGTAGCGCGCACGGCCCGCGGCCCTGGCGACCTTGCCGCTGCTCGTCCGGGGCAGCGAGCCCGGCGGGATGAGCAGGAGTTCGGCAAGCCGCAGTCCGTGCCGGGCCGAGACGGCGGCCGTGGCGGTGCGCTGCGCGGCGAGCAGGTCCTTTTCGGTGGGCTCCGCGCCGCGCCGGTGCTCGGCGACCACGACCAGGACGTCGGTCTCCGTACCCGTCCAGGGGACGCAGAACGCGGCGAGCCGGTCCCTGCGGACGAGGTCGGCGGCCGATTGCACGGTCTCCTCGATGTCCTGGGGGTAGTGGTTGCGGCCGTCCACGATGATCAGGTCCTTGAGCCGCCCGGTGACGTAGAGCCGGCCGTCGTGGAGTGCTCCGAGGTCCCCGGTGCGCAGCCATCCGGCCTCGCCGTCGTCCCCCGCGGTGTCGGGCGGGCGGATGCCGAACACCTCCTCGGAGAGCCCGCTGCGCTTCCAGTAGCAGAGGCCGATGTTGGGCCCGCGCAGCAGGATCTCGCCGACCTCGCCCGGAGGGCGTGCGGTGCCGGTCGCCGGGTCGGCGATGCGCAGCTCCTGCCCCGCAGGGGTGCCGCAGGCAACCAATTGGGTGGCGTCAAGGTCCGTCGGCTCCCGGACGTCGAGCCGCCCTTCGCTCAGCGCGAGCGGATCGCAGGCCAGCACCGACGGCGGTGCGGTGAAGGTGTCGGTGGTCACGAACACGGTGGCCTCGGCGAGGCCGTACGCCGGGCAGTGCGCCTCGGGGGCGAGTCCCGCGTCGGCGAACGCGTCGCGGAAGCGGTCGACCGTGCCGGGGCGCACGGGTTCGCTGCCGTTGATGAGGACCTTGACGCGGTCGAGGCGCAACTCGGCCGCCTCGTCCCCGTCGATCCTGCTCGCGCAGTAGTCGTACGCGAAGTTGGGGGCGGCGCTGATCGTTCCGGGGTACGAGGCGAGCAGCCGCAGCCAGCGCACCGGCTGCTCCAGGAAGGCGACCGGGTCCATCAGGACCGAGGGGAAGCCGCCCACGACCGGCGCGGCCACGCTCAGGACGAGGCCCATGTCGTGGAAGAGCGGCAGCCAGCCGACCGTGGTGTTGCTCTTCGCGTCGGCCGCGAAGGCGTCGATGGCCTGGCGGGCGTTGGCCACCACGTTGGCGTGGCTGATCACGACGCCCGCCGGGCTGCGCGTGGAGCCGGAGGTGTACTGCAGGTAGGCGATGTCGTCGGGTTCGATCCGCTCCGGGAGTACGGCCTCGGACTGCTCGCCGAAGGCGGTGCCGGGCCTCTGGTCCGGCCGGTCCACCAGGACCACCGGGACCGGTGGCAGCCCTTGCCCGGCCATGAACCGTGCGACCGCGGCGGCGGTGCGCTCGTCGGCAAGCACGCACGCGGGCTCGCAGTCGGCGAGCACGGCGGCCAGCCTGCCCTCGTGTCCGGGCAGTTCGGGGCTGAACAGCGGTACCGCGATCACGCCCGCGTAGAGGCAGCCCAGGAATGCCGCCGTGTAGTCCAGGCCCTGCGGGAGCAGCAGGGCCGCCCGCTCGCCGGGCCCCGCGCTCGCCGCGATCCGTCCGGCGAGCGCGCGGGCGCGTACGTCCAGGCCCTGCCAGCCGAGGCTGTGGTGCAGGCCGGGCGACGACGGTTCGGGGAACTCGACGTAGGTGAAGGCGCGCTGGTGCGGACGGTCGGCGGCCCAGTGCGCCAAGTGGTCGGTCAGCAGCGGGCCTTCGGGCTGCTGCGGGTTCTGGGGGCTGGACATGGCGGCTCCAACGGGACAGCGCGGGGACGACCGGGACGGGCGTTGCGGGGACCGGGTTGAGCGGTGCGGGGACCGGGACGAGCGGTGCACCAGGTTCCGCCCGGATGTGACCACTGAGTAAGACGGCTTGCTGACAGATCGTCTGACACCCTCTGTCACTTCACTGACAAGTCCCCGCGCCCGATTCGGCGTCGCGGGCAGCAGCCGGCGCCGCCGCGCCCCCCGGAGAATCCGGCAGCGGAACCGCATCACCACCGACAGCGGGACCGCATCGCGATCGAGGGGAGCCGCACGTGGGCCGGGGCAGGCTGACCGCTCTTCTGGCGATGCTGGCCCTGGCAGGCTTCATCACGACGCTCGACAACACCGTCATCAACGTCGCCCTGCCGACCGTGCAGCGCGACCTCGGCCTGACGGTCACCGACTTGGAGTGGGTGGCGACCAGTTATGTGCTGAGCTTCGGCTCGCTCCTTCCTGCCGGGGGCAGGCTGACGGATCTGCTCGGCCGCCGGGTGGTCCTCGCGGCGGGCATCGTCGTCTTCACCGCGGCCTCGCTCGCGGCCGCCCTCGCGGACAGCGGCGGGACACTCATCGCGGCGCGCACGGTGCAGGGCGTGGGCGCGGCGCTGGTCATCCCGGCCTCGCTCGCGGTGGTCGCCGCCGATCTGCCCGCCCGCAGGCGCGCCATGGCGGTCGGGCTGTGGACGGCGGCGCTCGCGGTCGCCCTCGCGCTCGGCCCCGTGGTGGGCGGCTTCGTCACCGAACGGTGGGACTGGAGCTGGGTGTTCCTGCTCAACGTCCCCTTCGGCATCCTCGCCCTGCTCCTGGTGCCCGCCGTGCCCCGCGCCGTCACCCGCGTGCGGCACGGCCTGCTGCCGCTCCTGGATCTGCCGGGCGTCGCGCTCTCCACGACCTCGCTCTTCCTGCTCACCTACGGCCTGGTCAGGGGCGGCGAGCACAGCTTCAGCACGCCGCCCGTGCCGCTCTGCCTCTGGCTTTCGGCGGCCACCGGGATCGCGTTCCTGGTCGTCGAGTCGCGCACCTTCCTGCCGCTGGTGGACCTGCGGCTGCTGCGCAACCGTTCGCTGAGCGGGGGCGCGGCGGCTCAGGTGCTGTGGGGCATCGGCGTCAACGGCGTGTTCTTCTTCACCGCGCTCTACCTCCAGCGTGTGCTCGGCTTCTCTCCCACCAAGGCGGGTCTGGCTTTTCTGCCGCTGGCCGGTGCGCTGCTCGTGACGACGCCGTTCGCCGAGCGTGCGGCCAAGGCGGTGGGGGCGCACTGGTCGATCGCCGGGGGGCTCGTCCTGGTCGCGGGCGGGCTCGTGTGGGTGTCGGGGACGGGGTTGCACGCACAGTACTGGGATCTGCAGCCGGGGCTGCTCCTGATCGGCGCGGGCTCGGCCCTGACGACTCCGCTGACGGTACGTTCCGTCGCCGATGTCCCCGCGACGCGCACCGGCATGGCTTCGGGCCTGGTCAGCGCGGCCCGCGAGATCTCCGGGGTGTTCGGCGTGGTCCTGGTCGGCGTGGTGCTCACCCGCACGGAGCGCTCGGCGCTGCGGGAGGGCGCCGATCCGCGCAGCGCCTTCCTGGACGGCTATGACACGGGGCTGCAACTTGCCGCCGTCTGCGTCCTGTTGGGGGCCGTCGTCACCGCCGTCACGCTGCGGCGGCCCGCACGGCACCGGCGTCCGGGGGCACCTTCCGGGGTCGGCCGGAGCCACCGCCCGGTGCGTTCGTGACCTCGGACGGGACCTCGGGCGTGACCTCGGGCGTGAACCGGGGCTTCACTGTGACGTGACGTCGATGCCGCCGATGACGGTCACATAGCCGTCCGGGCCGATCACCGCGACATCGCCCGTACGCAGCCACCCGCCCGACAACAGGCGCCGCGCCGTCCGTGCCGGGTCGCCCCAGTAGCCCGCGCTCACCTGCGGCCCCCGCACCAGGAGTTCACCGGCGTGCCCCGGCGGCAACTCGGTCTCCGGAGCGCCCTCCTGGCCGATGCGGACCTCGCTGCCGGGCAGGGGCAGGCCCGACGTGCCGGGCCGGGCATTGGCGCCGCGCGGGTTGGCGAGGACGGCGCCCGCAGCCTCCGGGATGCCGTAGCCCTCGACGAGCGCCGCGTCCACCGAGCTCCGGATGCGGTCGGCGGTGTCGGCGTCCAGGGTCGCGGTCAGCCAGGTGCGCACCGTGGCGAGGGCCTCCAGCTCATGGGCGGGGCGCTGGAGAAGGCGCCGGCAGTCGGCGGGCCCGGCCGACAGGAGGGTCGCCTTCCGGCGGCGTGCCGTACGCAGGAGCACCTGCGGCCCGGGGTCCGGGGTCCGGGAGGAGGATCGTGCGCGCCCCGGTGAGCAGGGGGGCGGTCAGGCCGAACAGCAGCCCATGCGGTTGCCACAGGGGCGTGACGGCCAGGGCCGTCTCCTGCCCGGCGCGCAATTGCGGGTGCCACGCGGTCAGTTGATGGGCCGCCGCGACCAGGTTCGCGTGCGTGAGCATCGCCGCCGGTCCGTCGGCGGCGACGTAGGCGAGAACGGCAAGATCACCGGGCTTCGGACCGCCGGCGCCGGGCTTCGGCCGACCCGGCTTCCGTGTCCAGCCGCCCCCCGGCCACTCCCCGTCGACCGGGACGGTGACGACGTCCCGTACGTACGTGTCACCGCGTACGGCATCGAGCCGCTCCCCCGCCGCGCCGCCCGCGACCACCAACACCGCACCGGAGTCGGCCAGTTGATGTCTCAGTTCCTGCGTCGATGCCCCTGGATCGATCGCCACCGCGACCGCCCCGAGCCGCAGCACCGCATGCCACGCCACTGCGAACCACGGGCAGTTGGGCAGCACCAACGCCACCCGGTCGCCGTGCCGGACCCCCCGCGTCCGCAACGTGTCGGCGCATGCGCCCACCGCACGGTGCAGCCCCCGGAAGCCGGTCCGGCCGCCGTGGCGCCGGGCCGCCGCGTCGAGCAGACCGGGGATCGTGACGTCGGGGACCTGCGGGCGGTGCGGCACCCCGGCGGCGTAGAAGCGGAGCCAGGGTCGTGGGTCCGGGGACGTCACCTGTGACTCGGTCATGACCTGATCGTGGCGCAGGAGGCCGGGTGGCCACTTGTGCCCCGCGCACAGTTCCGGCCCTGCGGGCTGTGGCTCCACTGACTATCGACGCCCGGTTACCGCTCCGTAACTTCTCGGCGTGCCCTTGCAATCCCCCCGACACGAAGGAGCACCGCCCGTGCGCAGGCCAAGAGCGAAAAGGAAGAAGAGGCTGCTCGCGCTGACCGCGGCCGTCGCCCTGGCGGGCCCGGGTCTCGGCGTGCCGGCCCTGACGGCGGGCGCCGCCGCGGCCCCGGACGCGTCGGCGGCGTGCGACGCGCCGGACGAGCGGATCTACCAGGTGCCCGGTTCCGTGCCGGGTGATCCCGGCAGCGTCATCGCGTGCCGGACGACCGGGCTGCCCCACGTGCCGGGCAATGTCCCGATGCACGCGTGGAAGGTGCAGTACAGCTCGAAGGACAACGCGGGCAAGCCGGTCGCGGTGTCCGGCACCGTCGCCGTGCCGGACGCGCAGTGGAAGGGACGCGGCAGTCGTCCTGTCGTCGGCTTCAACCCCGGCACGCTGGGGCTCGGTTCGCAGTGTGCGTTCTCCAAGCAGCTCTCGGGCGCGTTCCAGGACGAGTACGAGGGCGAGAACATCGCGGCGCTCCTGAAGGCCGGGTACGCCGTCGCCGCGACGGACGGCGCGGGCTACCTGGACGGCCAGACCCATCCATACGTCTCCGGCGCCGACGCCGGTCATGCGCTCCTGGACATCTTGCGCACCGCGTCCGCGATCCCCGGCAGCGGCCTCGACCCGAAGACGAAGGTCGGCCTGTGGGGCTACTCCGAAGGCGGTGCGGCCAGCCTGTGGGCGGCGCAGCTCGCGGCCTCGTACGCCCCTGAACTCAACGTCGTCGGCGACGCGTCCGGCGGTGTGCCGGGCGACCTGAAGGTGGTCGCCAAGTCGCTCAACGGCAGCCCGTTCGCGGGCTTCCTGGTCGACGCCGTGCTCGGCCTGTCCTCGTCGCACCCGCGGATGCCCTTCGACGAGCTCATGAACGACCAGGGCAAGGAGACCATCAAGAAGGCCAGGTCGAACTGTCTGCTCGGGACGATCTCGACACTCGCGGGCCAGAAGATCGAGGACAACACCAAGGAACGCCTGAGCCTCGAACAGCTCTACGCGCTCCAGGGGCCTGACGGCAAAACATGGGGCCAGGTCGTCGACGAGCAGAAGCTCGGCACCGGCATCGGCCGGGCGGGCTCCGGCGCCACGTACGAGATCGGCTTCCCCGTCCTGCAGTACCGCGGCGCGCTGGAGGAAGTCATCCCGATCGAGACCGAGGACGCCACCCGCAAGGCGTACTGCAAGGCGAACGTCACCACCCAGTGGAAGGTCTATCCCGGTGAGCACCTGACGACCGACCAGCTGGCGAAGGACGACACGGTCAAGTGGCTCGGCGACCGCTTCGAGGGCAAGCCGGAGTTCGGCAACTGCCTGCTGTCGTGAGCAGGTCCTCCGGCAGCTTCGCCCCGCAGTGAGCAAGTCGCTTCGCAGGCGCTGCCTCTTGTCACACGGGTGACAAGAGGCAGCATCATGTCTGTCCGTCCCTGATGGGCCGCCACGCACCCGCGGCGGTATCTTCACCAAACCTTTGTCCCCCGCGCGCAGAGGGAGCACCGCATGGTGAACGGTTCGACGCTGCCCGCCGGCATACCCCCGGCAGGCGCACCCGCATCCGCAGGCACCTTCTCGGAGGAGTCGTCCGCGGCGTTCAGAGCCTTCCCCTCGGGCCTCCACGATCACGTCAGACCGTTCCTCGACGAGATCACCTCGGAGGTGGTGCGGGCGATCCGCACGGAGATACCGGAGTACGCACGCCCGACCGACGACACCTACATGCATGTGGTCAACCGGGGCGTGGAGCAGGCCCTCGAAGGGTTTCTGGCCCGGATGGCCCACCCGGACACCGACTGGGAATCGGTGAAGGCCACGTACCAGAACATCGGCAGGGGCGAGGCGGACGAGGGCCGCAGCCTCGACTCCTTCCAGTCGGCGCTGCGCCTGGGCGCGCGCGTCACCTGGCGCCGCGTCAACGCCATGGTCGACGCCGACCTGTTGCCGCGGCATGTCCTCGCCGCCTTCGGCGAGGCGCTGTTCCTGCACCTGGACGAGATGGCCGCGGCGACGACCGCGGGCTACACCGAGGCCAGGCTGCACGCGGCGGGCGAACTGCAGCAGCGCCGGGCCCGCCTCATCGACCTCCTCACCGCCGATCCGCCCGCGTCGGCCGAGGCCATCGCCGATCTCGCGCAGGCCGCGCAGTGGCCGATCCCGCGCGAGGTGGCCGTCGTCGTCATCGAACACGCCCTGACCCCGGAGTCCATCAGCCCCATCGTGCCGCCTGAGTTCCTCGCGCGCTTCAGCGAGCAGCCGGGCTGCATCGTGGTGCCCGATCCGGAGGGGCCGGGGCGGGCCCGCTCGATCGCCGCCGCACTCCAGGGGTTGCGTGCGGTGGTCGGCCCCACGGTCGCGCTGCACGAGGGTGCGCGCTCGCGGCGCTGGGCCCTTGACGCCCTGGAGCTGTCCCGGCGCGGCATCCTGCCCCGCGCGGGTCTGCTGCACTGCGCGGACCATCTGGCGACGCTGCTGCTCTTCCAGGACGAGGCGCTGATCGACGC
This sequence comes from Streptomyces sp. NPDC055189, assembly GCF_053606765.1. Taxonomy (NCBI): domain Bacteria; kingdom Bacillati; phylum Actinomycetota; class Actinomycetes; order Kitasatosporales; family Streptomycetaceae; genus Streptomyces; species Streptomyces sp. NPDC055189. The sequence goes on along the minus strand of NZ_JBSGSG010000016.1, from coordinate 37,983 downwards.
ACTCGCGCAACGGCATCTGCTGCCCCTGGAGGAGGTGCGCTCACCGCAGCGCGAACGCCTCGCGGAGACGCTGCTGTGCTGGCTGAGGTGCGGACACAACGCGAGCGAGGTGGCCACACGCCTCGCGGTCCATCCGCAGACGGTCCGCTACCGCCTGCGGCAACTGGACGAGGTCTTCGGCGACCGGCTGCACGATCCGGTGGCCCAGTTCGAGATGCAACTGGCCCTGCATGCGCTGAGCCTGCGGCCGGATACGGGGGAGGCGATCGGGGCGCGGTGAGCCGACGCGCCCCTGAGACCCGGGACGCCGCCGCCTCGTAGTCCTCGCTGTACGTCACCCGGACGCGCCGCGAGGGCGGCCGTCCGTGGCCGTTATCGAGCCGTAATGTCCCCTTCGCCCCACCCCCCGGCGAAGGAGAGTTTCTACGTGCGTGCCCGTCTCAAGGCCGCTGTCACCGCACCCGCATCCGCGACCGCCCCGACCATGAAGCGGACCCCGGCGATCCCCTCCCGGATCCTCCCCCGCCTCGTGGTCCTCTTCCTGCTCCCCTTGCTCACCACGCTCAGCGGCACCCTGCTCGCCCCGGCACACGCCCACGCGGGCGCGCCGACGCAGCACGCCCCGGCCGCCGTCAGCCTGCTGTCCCCGCCGGTCGCGCCCGACGATCCGTGCACCAGCAAGGACCCCGCGGTCTGCCTGATCCGGCAGATGACGCCGGAGGAGCGGGAGCGGGCGCGCGAGGTGCGGCTGCGCTATCACCAGCTCCTGGACACCATGGAGCGCGTGGCGGACCGTATGCACGAGGAGGGCCGCTCCGACGAGGAGATCGCCCGCGTCCTCGTCGCCATGCGCAACGAGGCCAAGGACATCACCCGCGCCGGGATGACCCCCGAGGCGGTAGAGGCCCTGGAGCAGCGGAACATGAAGAAGTACGGCAACCCGCTGGGCCCGACCGCGGACCAGCAGTTCATGAAGTACGGCAGCTGGGCCGAGGTCATCAAGGCGTCGACCCGCACCAGCGCCGCCGTCGACAAGGAACTCGGCATTCCGCCGCGCGGCTGACCTCCATGCTGCTGCAGGATTACGACCGCCACGGACGGACGTGGGCCCTGGACCCCGTGACGGGTCTCCTCTCCCCCGCGTCCGGCCGCTGCCACGGCTTCGTCCACGTGGCCGACGACGCGGCAGCATCGCTGTACGCCGATCCGTCCGACGCGGTGCCGGTTCTGTGGCTGCAGTTCGGGCAAGGCCGCTGGGATTGCAACTCGGTGACGGTCCGCCAGTTCCAGGGGCCGGACAGCACCCGGCGCTTCACCGTCCGGGACACGCGGGGAACCGTTCTCGAACTCAGCTACCCTGCGCCGGATCCCGGCCCCTTCGACCCGGCCCACGACTGGATCGACGCGGAATCGGACGACTTCTTCCTCTGGGCGGCGGGTCGCCTGACGGACGCGGACGCCACGTCGCGTACCACACTCCTGACGCACTTCCGCGCCGGTTTCCTTCCCGCGTGAGGGCACAAGTAGCCTCTCCGGGCGATGAGTTGCTGCCCCTCCCGGAGTCTTGACTCATACAAAGAGAAACCGAACAAGACCGGGCCGCGCGCAAGGTTCGCGACCCCCATCCGGAGGTACACCATGTGCGCTCACCAGCCCTCTTGCCCCTCGGCCGACAGCCCCGACCACCTCGCGGCCAGGATCGTCTCCGCCCACCCCGAACAGGGCTGGAGCCTGCTGTGCAACGGAACGATCGTCTTCGACGACACCGGCGAACTGCTCCCGGACGGACGCGTAGTGGCGGCGACCAGGCCGCTGGCCCTGGCGATGGCAGCCTGACCGTGAGCGGTCACCTCTCGACGCGCCCGGCCGCTCACGTACGTGCGGAGGGCCTGCCCTCCGCACCCGCCCCCGCTCGCCACGAGCGTCCGATCTGCCGCATCAGCGCCGGGTACACGATCCAGAGCCGGAACGGCTTGATCGCCGCCATGTAGGCCGCGCCGAACCGGCCGTTCGGCTTCACCAGGACCGTCATCTGGCCGTGGTGGCCGCCGGACCCGTCCGGCACCCAGCCCATGTGCATGACCGTGTGCACGGTGCCGTTGGCCAGCTCCGCCGCCCACTCGTCCTTGAGCAGGTAGACCGGGGTGAGCGGGAACGCGGCGGACTCCGGGCCCCTCGGTGCCTCGCGCAGATCGTCCGGCAGCCTGTCCCGCAGCGAGGCCACCCTTGAGCCGAGGCCGCTCTTCGGGCGGTCCCACCCGAGCACCGCCCCGATCTTCCAGCGGGCCGCCCACAGCGCGCGGACGACGAGCGGGGCGCCCTCCGGGAAGTTGTTTCCGGAGACGGTCTGCGACACCAGGCGCGGGAAATCGTCGGCGCCGCCCGGCGTGGGAAGCGCCCATACGTCCTCCACCCGGAAGTCGCGGGTGAGCTCATGGATGCGCCAGGGCCGTGACGTGTGCGCGGTCTTCGGCAGCTTCATTGCTGCACCTCCGTATCGGTGTGCGCTGCCGGCGCGGTGGCGCCGGTGCGCTACGGCTGTTCCTGCGGCTGGTCCTGCGGCTGGTCCGCACAGGCCAGCGGCGGCAGCCCCAGCAGACCGCGGACCGCCCTTTCGATCAGATCGACGTCGTGGGGGACGTGCCCGGCGAGGCTGCTCATCAGGCCTTCGAGGGTGCCGAGGTAGGCGAGCGCGACTTCCCGGGGCGGCGGCCCCGGAGGGATCGCGCCGCTCTCCCGCGCGGCGGCGACGCGGTCGGTGCACTCGGCGGCGAGCCGTTCGAGGACCCCGGTGAGCGCGCGGCCGACCGCGTGGTCCTGGCCGGAGAACTCGACCGACAGGGCCCTCATCACGCGCGCCACGTCACGGCGGCAGTAGACGGCGTGGCCCCGCGCCATCACGAGCAGCGCGTCGACGGGGTCGGCCTCCTCGGCGGCGGGTGCGCCGACCTCGGCGTTCCAGGTCTCCTCGACCCACTGCACCACGGCCAGCGCGAGGTCTTCCTTGTTGGCGAACAGGTGATAGAGGGCGCCGCGGGTATAGCCCGCTTCGGCCGCCACCCGTTCGAGCGCGAGGTTGCCGTACCCGTACGTCGAAAAGCCGCGCGCCGCCGACTCCAGCAGCGCACTGCGGGTCCGGGCGCGCCGGTCCGCCTGCTTCTCGCGCACACCTTCGGGTCGGGCCGTCACCGTCGCCGCACTTCACATACAGACATGTATGTAGGTTACTTTGAGGGCAGGCAGTGCCGCAATGCGCAGCCGATCCCACGAAGGAGAGCTTCATGAAGGTGGGCATGGTCGCGGACCACTATCCGCACGCCGCGCACCGCGAGGAATTCATCGCGCGCGTTCACCGGGTCGCCGAGGAGTTCCGGCGGACCCCGGGGTGCCTCTCGGCCGACTGCTGGGTCTCGGACGAGGCGGTGGTCTCGATCGTTCAGTGGGAGTCCGAGGCCGCCTTCGCGGCGTCGTTCGCCGCGGTCAAGGCCGCCGGTCTCGATCTCGCATACGACGAGCGCGAGTCACGCCCCCGCCAGATCCGCCGGCTCACGGCCGCCTGACCGCCGAGGGGTCGCCTCACGCCCCCGAAGGGGCGATTCTCACGGCGCGATCGCGCCCAGCAGCGCCCGCGCGCACAGATCCCGCACCTGTGCGCGCGGCAGCAGCTCCGGCTCGTCGAGCCACTCCAGGCAGACGGTCACCATGAACGCGAGCCAGCCGCGCACGGCCAGGCGCAGGACGGGCAGTTCGTGGGGCGATGACGCCGTCCCGGGGTCCGCGGCCAGGGCGGCCAGGATCTGGTCCTCGTGGGCGGCCAGGCCTTCGCGGTAGATCCTGCGGACCGTGGTGTCACCGGTCTCCTCCGCGCGGTGGAAGGCGCGGAAGCCCTCCGCGTGCGATTCGACGTAGGCGAGGAACGTGTCGAGGCCCGTGCCGATCTGGTCGCGGACCGGCACGCCGGGCACGGCCGCCGTCAGGCGCAGCATGCGCTCGCTCTCGCGCTGCACCACGGCGGCGAAGAAGTCGCTCTTCGTCGGGAAATAGTGGTACAGCAGGCCGCGCGAGACACCGGCGATCTCCGCCACCCGCTCGACCCAGACGTCGTCGTACGGATTCTGGGCGAAGAGCCGCGCCCCCGCCGAGAGGAGCTGCTCCCTGCGCTCCTCGGTGCTGAGTCTGCGGCGCGTGCGCTCCTGCGGTTTCGCGGCCATGGCAAAACCTTACTTGACGTGGATTCAACAGCGGGACCAGACTGGGAGCTCTTATTGAATCCGCGTACAACAGGCTCAACGGGTCCCCGGCACAAGGGAGATGGCACACATGGCGCAGGTGTCGCAGACATCGCAGGTGGCAGCGGGTTCCGGGGCGGCCGAGCCGTCCGGGCCCGCCCGTCCTCCCAAGGGGTTCCGCAGCGCCGAACTCGGGTGGCCGCGCCTGGACCTCATCCCGCATCCGCCGCGCCGACTGCCGCTGATCGGCGACATCCTGGGCGCGAACGTGCGTACGCCCGTGCAGGATTCGATGCGGATCGGCAGCAGTCTGGGGCCGATATTCCGCCGCAAGGCCTTCGGCAAGGAGATCGTCTTCGTCTGGGGCGCCGAACTCGCGGCCGAACTGGCCGACGAATCGCGGTTCGCCAAGCATGTGGGCCTGGGAGTCGCCAATCTGCGGCCGGTCGCCGGTGACGGCCTGTTCACCGCGTACAACCACGAGCCCAACTGGCAGCTGGCGCACGACATCCTCGCGCCGGGCTTCAGCCGTGACGCGATGGCCGGCTACCACCCGCTGATGCTGGACGTCGCCCGGCAGCTGACCGACCGCTGGGACGCGAGCGAGCAGGCCGGGCGGTCCGTGGATGTGCCCGGCGACATGACGAAACTGACCCTGGAGACCATCGCCCGCACCGGCTTCGGGCACGACTTCGGCTCCTTCGAGCGGTCCAGGCCCCACCCCTTCGTGTCGGCCATGGTCGGCACGCTCTCCTACGCCCAGCGCCGCAATGTCGTACCGCCCGCGCTCGCCCCGCTGGTGCTGCGCGGCGCCACCCGGCGCAACGCCGCCGACATGGCCTATCTCAACCGCACCGTCGACGACGTGGTCGCGGCCCGCCGCGCCGCCTCAGGTCCCGGCGACGGCGATCTGCTCGACCGGATGCTGGAGGTCGCCCACCCCGAAACCGGCGAACGGCTGTCCGACGGGAACATCCGGCGCCAGGTCATCACCTTCCTGGTCGCCGGGCACGAGACGACCTCGGGCGCCCTGTCGTTCGCGCTGCACTACCTCGCACGCTCCCCCGAAGTCCTGGCCCGCGCGCAGGCGGAGGTCGACCAGGTCTGGGGCGACGCGCAGGAACCCGCGTACGAACAGGTCGCCAAGCTCCGCTATCTGCGCCGCGTCCTCGACGAGTCGCTGCGGCTGTGGCCGACCGCGCCCGGTTTCTCCCGCCAGGCCCTGCACGACACGACCATCGGCGGCGAGCACCCCGTGCGCGAGGGTGCCTGGGCGCTCGTCCTCGCCACGCTCCTGCACCGCGATCCGGCGGCATGGGGCGACCGGCCCGAGGAGTTCGACCCCGACCGGTTCGCCCCTTCGGCCGTACGTGCGCGGCCCGCCCATGTCTTCAAGCCGTTCGGTACGGGCGCCCGGGCCTGCATCGGCCGTCAGTTCGCGCTGCACGAGGCGACGTTGGTCCTCGGACTGCTCCTGCGCCGCTACGACCTGCACGCCGATCCCGGCTACGAGCTGCGGGTGGCCGAGCGTCTGACCCTCATGCCCGAAGGGCTCACGCTGCGGCTCACCCGGCGCACCACGGGCGCGTAGGGACCCGATTGTCAGACCCGTGCGCAAGAGTGGAGGGTCCACCGGTGCGAGCCACCGGCCCTGGTGACCCCGCGCAGAGGAGTTCTCGACATGACCAGCACGCCGACCGCCGAACTGGCCGCCGCCCAGGCCTGCTTGCGGCTGCTGCACACCGCACGCGCCGCGCTGTCCGGCCCCTCGCCGGCCGCGGCGGCGTCGCTGCTCGCAGGACCCATCGCGGAGGCGGACGAAGCACTGCGCAGGGCGGGCCTGACGGGCAACGAGGCCGAGCTCCTGAACAGGATCTACGACCTCGAACCCGACCGCCCCGATCCCCTGCCGTGCCCCGCCCCCGCTAGTTCGCCCTCGTCGATCCCCTCGGTTCCCTGACGTCCGCGGCCTCGCCGCGGGTCCCGGGCTCCGTCGGTCCGCCCGACCGCGTCGGCTCCGTCGGCTCCGTCGATCCCTTCGGCTTCCAGGTGAACTTGTCGCCGCCCACCCAGCGCACCTGGTCCGGGTCGTCCACGTCGTCCACGACATGGCCCACCTGGGCGGCCACCTCCAGGACGTCGACGAGTTCCCTCGCCTCGCCGACCACCTCGCCGTCGAGCTCCACGATGCGGAAGGGCGGTCGGCCGGGGTTGACCCCGAGGACCGTGATCCGGGGGTTCGCGATATAGAGATGCGCGCTTTCGGTCATGTCTGCAGGCTTCCACGCCACGGCTCCGTCATGACCATCATGACCTGCCCGTTCGGCCGCTCGGGCTACGTACCGGTCGCCTCGGGGCGTCCGACGAGGCGTTCGGCCGCCGAGCGCGCCGCGGCAAGGGACCCCTTGCGGTCCGCTCCGCGCTGTCCGAGGACCACACGGGTGCTCAGGCCGTCGAGAAGGGCGAGGAGTTCACCGGCGCGGCCCGCGGCGTCGTCCACCACGAAGGCCTCCTGAGCCGCGCCCTGGCCGAGCAGGGCCTCCAGATCCGTCTGCCAGCCGCGGTCGAGCTCGTCCTGGGCCGCGCGCAGCGGTTCGTTCGCCCCGGCGCGGGCCCACAGCTCGATCCACAGCATCCAGCGGGGGTCGCGCGGCCCCTTGGGCAGGTACATCCGCAGGAACCGGTCGAGCTTGCGTGCGGGTGCCGTCCGGCCCGCGAGCAGCGCGCGCCGCTCCTCGGTGAGCGCGGCCTCGCTCCAGCTCAGCGCCTCCAGGAGCAGCCGGTCCTTGCTGCCGAAGTAGTACAGGATGTGGCCGCCGCTGGTGCCGAGGCGTTCGGCGAGCGCGGACATGGTGAGCGCGGCGAGGCCGTTCTCGGCGATCGCCGTCATCGCCTCCTCCAGCATCCGGTCCCGCGCGACCTGCCCGTCCCGCCGTCGTGCCACGCCTGCTCCCGTTCCGGTCCCCGCGTCCCGCTCCACCCGCCGACCCTATCCCCGGCCCGACGAGGCCGATTTCCCGCAGGGTCTTGACGGCTCCCCGACCCGTGACGCATTTTGAATGCCGTTCTAACTCATAGAACGGCATTCAAAGTCTGGGTGCCGGAGAGCGAGGTGTCCGCATGGCGCAACAGGCCCCGGTCCCCACCGGGACGGCAGCAGGGACGACAGCCGGGAGAGCCGCCGGGAATACCGCCGGGATCGGCACCGGCGTCACCAGCGACGAGGTGTTCCGGGTCGAAACCCACGGCATCGACCCGATCCCGGAGGAGGACCGGCACGGCAGCGCCAAGGACCTGTTCTGGCTGTGGTTCGGCTCCAACCTGACCTTCACCTACGTCATCAACGGCGCCCTGGCCGTCGGCTTCGGCCTCAGCTTCTGGCAGGCCACCGCCGTGGTCGTGATCGGCGGGCTCGCCTTCTTCGTCATCAGCGCGGCCGGTCTGAGCGGCATCCGCACCGGCACCGCGACCCTCGTCATCTCCCGCGCCGCCTTCGGCATGCTCGGGAACTTCCCCGCCGGGCTGCTCAACTGGGTGGTCTCCATCGGCTACACCATCGTCAACACCGTGGTCGGCACGCTCGCCCTCGAAGCCCTCTTCACCGACCTCGGCTGGACGAGCGGCGGGGACGCGGCGCGCGCCCTCGCGCTCGCGGTGACCCTCGCCATGACCTTCGCGGTGGCCATGTGGGGCCACGCCACCGTGCAGCTGGCCGAGCGCTGGATGGCGTACGTGCTCGCCGCCGGCTTCGGGGTACTGCTCGTCTTCGTGCTGCCCGACGCCGACTTCGGTGCGGGCGCGGGCGGCGGCGCGGGCGGCCCCGGCTTCTCCGCCTGGACCCTCGCCTTCGTGGTGATGCTGGCCGGGCCCTTCTCGTATCTGCCGATGCCCGCCGACTACACCCGCTACCTGCCGCGGGACACCTCGCTGCGCTCGATCACCGTCACCGGCGCGCTCGGCGGTCTCCTCTCCTCGGTGGCGCTCGGTGTCGCGGGCGTCGCGGCCGCCACGCAGGCCGACATGACGGATGCGGTCGCGGGGGTGGAGGGACTGCTGCCCGGCTGGTTCAAGCCGGTGTTCCTGCTGCTCGTGCTCGGCGGCTCGGTCACCAACTCGATCCTCACGCTCTACTCCTCCAGCCTCAACCTCCAGGTGCTCGGCATCCCCTGGAGCCGCGCGAAGGCCATCGTCATCAGCGTCGTCGTGACGGCACTGGGCTCGCTCGGCGCCCTGTTCCTGACCGACTTCACCGAGTCCCTGCTCAGCTTCCTCTCGCTCCTGATCATCGTGTTCGCGCCGTGGGGCGGGGTGTTCCTCACCGACATGCTGCTGCGCCGCTGCCGGTACGACACCGGGGCGCTGCACACGACCGGGCGCGAGGGGGCCTACTGGTACCGGGCAGGGTTCCACCCCGCCGGAATGGCCGCCCTCGTCGCCGGAATGGCCTTCGCCGCGCTGACCTGCGACTCCGAACTGTGGACAGGGCCGCTGGTCGCACCGCTCGGCGGCGGTGACCTCACCCTCCTCGGCTCGGTCGTCGCCGGGCTCACGTACTGGGCGCTCGCCCGCCGCAGCGTTCCCGCTTCCCTGTCTTCCGCCGCCTGACACCTCCCTCACCACCACGCATAACCCCGTGAAACACCCGTACCACCCCAGGAGTTCACCTCTCATGACCGGCACCATCCCCGAACCCGCCGACCTCGTCCTGCGCAACGCCCGCATCCACACCGTCGACCCGGACCTCCCCTCGGCCGAGGCGCTCGCCGTCCTGGACGGGCGCATCGCATGGCTGGGGCCCGACGCGGAAGCGGACGCCTGGACCGGCGAGGCGACCCGGATCGTCGACGGCGGCGGACGCCTGGTCCTGCCCGGCTTCATCGACGCGCACAACCACGTGCGCCTCGGCTCCGACGACGCCTGCGTGCAGCTCGCAGGCGCCCGCACCCTCGGCGAGATCCACGCCCGCATCCGCGCCTGGCGCGCCGACAATCCGGGCGCCGAGTGGATCGAGGCGGAGGCGTTCGACTACTCCGCGATCCCCGGTGGCCGGATGCCGAACGCCGCCGACCTCGACCCCGTCACCGGCGACATCCCGGCCTTCGTCCTCAGCTACGACGTCCACACCGCGTGGCTCAACACGGCCGCGCTGCACCGTCTGGGCGTCGACCGCGACCGTACGGAGCTGCCGTTCGGCCGCGCCGAGACCGACCCGGAGACGGGCGAACCCACGGGATTCATCAAGGACTTCGCGGTCAAGGGACTCTCGCGGGACGGCCACCGGGCGCTGCGCGAGCTCGGGCTGCCCTGGGCGTCGCCCGACCGGCAGTACGGACGCCTGGCCAAGAGCCTGGACGACGCCATCGGCTACGGCATCACCACCGTCGTCGAACCGCAGAACTCCCTGGACGACCTGGAGCTGTTCACCCGCGCCCGCGCCGAGGGACGGCTGCGCTCACGCATCGTCGCCGCGCTCTTCCATCCGCGCGGCACCTCCGACGCCGACCTGGACGACTTCGCCGCCGCAGCGCGGCAGTTCGCCGATGACCGGCTGCGGGTCGGGCCGCTGAAGCTGTACATCGACGATGTCGTCGAGCCGCGCACGGCCGCCCTCCTCGAGCCCTACTCCGGGTGCGGACGGCACCGCGGCGACACCTTCTACCCCGCCCACGAGTTCGCCGAGCTGCTCGCGAAGCTGGACGCCCGCGGCTTCCAGTGCTTCGTGCACGCCACAGGCGACCGGGGCATCCGCACGGTCCTCGACGCCGTCGAGCACGCGCGCGCCCTCAACGGACCGCGCGACGCCCGCCACCAGATCGTCCACGTCGAGTGCCTGGACCCCGCCGACACTCCCCGCTTCGCCGAACTCGGCGTCGTGGCCTGCATGCAGCCGCGCCACTGCGCCCCCGAGATCGCGGGCCCCGGCCAGGACTGGGCCGAGAACATCGGCGCCGACCGGTGGCACAAGGCCTGGCCGATGCGGAGCCTGCACGAGGCGGGGGCGGTGCTCGCGCTCTCCAGCGACTGGAACGTCGCCGAGATGGACCCGATGGCCGGCATCTACACCGCCCTCACCCGCCGCCCCCTCGGCGGCGGCGAACCCTGGCAGCCCGCCGAGACGCTCGACGTGGAGACGGCCGTTTACGGCTACACGATGGGCTCCGCGCACGCCAACTTCCTTGAGGACGAGCGGGGTTCGCTGACGGTGGGCAAGCTGGCCGACTTCGTCGTGCTGTCGCGGGACATCCTGCGCGCATGCCCCGAGGACATCCCGGGGACGACGGCCGAGGTCGTGGTGGTGGGCGGAGAGGTGACCGTGGAGCGGCCGTAGCACTGCGACCGCTCAGCCGAGCCGCTCGATCGCCTTGAGGACCTGCCCGGCGCCGTCCTCCGCGGCCATCCGGCGGGAGACGGCGCCCGCGGCTTCCCTGTACGAGGGCTCGCGCACCGCATGCCCGAGCTGTTCGGCGAGGCGCTGCGCCGTGAGCTCCCTGACCGGGACGGGCACGGTACCCGCACCGAGCGCGTCGAGCCGCGAGGCCCAGAAGGGCTGGTCCGCCATGACGGGGACGGGGATCGCGGGCACCCCGGCCCGCAGCGCGGCCGCCGTGGTCCCGGCGCCCGCGTGATGGACCACGGCGGCCATCCGCGGGAACAGGAGCGCGTGGGGCACCTCGGCGACGGTGAGGATGTCGTCGCCGTGTCCCATGAGCCCCGCCCGTCCCTCCTGCAGGACCCCCCGCAGCCCGGCCGCGCGCAGAGCGGAGACGGCCAGTTCACCGAGTCTCGCGCCGTCGCCCGCGGCCATGCTGCCGAATCCGATGAAGACGGGCGGCGGTCCGGCCCGCAGGAAGTCCTCGATGTGGGCGGGCAGCGGGATTTCGGGGTCGTGGTGCGGCCACCAGTTTCCGACGACGTCGAGACCGTCGCGCCAGTCACCTGGCCGGGGCACCACGGCGGTGCTGAAGCCGTGCAGGACCGGCCACCCGGCCTCGTCCCGGCGGCGCCGGACGGCGCCCCGGCCGGTTGGCGGCAGGGAGAGGCGCGCCCGCAGGTCCGCGACCGCTTCGGCGTAGACGCGGTCGGCCATCCGCAGGGAGAAGCGGCCAAGGGCGCGGTTGCCGGGCCCGCCGAGCGACCTGCCGCCGCTCATCACCGGGGCGAACTCCCGCGTGGGGTGCGTGGGTTGCAGGTAGACGCCCAGGGACGGTACGTCCATGGCCTCGGCCAGCTGCCAGCCAAGGGGCGCCGTGGTCGTCGAGAGCAGCAGTACGTCGGCGCCGGGTTCAGCGGCGTCGACCAGCCCGGACCCCAGCTCCCGTACGAACGCCGCGGCCGTCCGCATCAACTGCCGCTTTCCCCCGCCGCCCGCGCTCGTGTCGGCGGGCAGCGGCCGGAACGTGAGTCCGGCGCCACGCACCAGCGGCGCGAAGGACTCCTGCGTGGCAAGGGCGACGTCGTGCCCGGCCTCGTGCAGCCGGGCACCGAGGCCGGTATAGGGGGCGACATCGCCGTACGATCCGGCGGCGGCCAGCAGAATCCTCATCGGCCGTCCACCTCGCTCCCGTCAGCCTGTGCTGCGTTGGCGCACACCGCCGCGTGCAGGAACGCGGCGAGGCCGGGCCGCTGCTCCGAGGGCGGTACGACCAGGGCGAAGGCACGGGGATCGTCGGCGAAGTCGTCGGCGATGCGCAGGTGCATGGCCTGCGGGCAGGGCGTGAACCAGCGGGTGATGTGCTTGCGGTGCTCCTCGGCAAGGTCCATCGCACGCTTGCCCTGCGGAGGTTCACCCTCGTCGAAGGCCTCGACGAGCTCCGCCCGCCAGGCCGTCGCCTCACCCATGATCTTGGCCCAGTCCTCCTTGGAGTGGGCGGCCGCGCGGCTCATCGCCTCCCGGTGCCCCGCGCTGCTGCCCCACTTGAGATCGGCCTCGGTGGCGTAGCTGAGGTCGAAGGTGATCTCGCCGAACACCTCGAAGCGTTCCTGCGGGCTGAGCCGTACCCCCGTCTGCTGCACGTCCATGGCCCGCTCGGCGACCTCCACCAGGCGGCCCAGTTTGCCGATCTGCTCGAGGAGCGCCTTGTGCCGGGCCCGCAGCTGGTCGAGCGCGCTGGACTGCGGGTCGGCAAGGATCTCCGCGATCTCCTCCAGGGCGAATCCGAGTTCGCGGTAGAAGAGGATCTGCTGCAGGCGGGCCAGATCGGCCTTGCCGTACAGGCGGTACCCGCCCGGGCTGCGCTCGCTGGGCACGAGCAGCCCGGACCGGTCGTAGTGATGCAGGGTGCGCACGGTGACCCCCGCGAACCCGGAAACCTGCCCCACGGTGCAACTCATGGACCTCGCCTTTCGTCGCGTACAGCGTGCAGCCTCACGCGACGTCAGGGTCAACTCCTCCGGGGGCGGCACTCACCTCACCCGTATTCCACCCTCAGCGGTGCGAAGGCGATCCGGGTCAGGGAGCCGTCGTCCGCCCACCGCACCTCGACGGTGTCCGCCGTCGCGCTCACCACGCTCGCCGCGTCGGCCGCGGACGCGGGTTCGGGCTCCGCGGTGAGCGTGGCAAGCGCCGCGTACACGGCGGTGCCCTGCGCCTCGGCCGTGAGGCGGGGCAGGCGGGCCCACCGGGTGAAGGCCGTGCCCTGGGGTGCGCGCTGTTCGTCCTGGCCGGTCCAGCCGTGCAAGGGGTACAGCGCGGAGGACAAGGACTCCTCCGGCCCTGTCGCCCAGCCCGTGTGGGTGACGCGGGCGCCGTGCGGTGCGCCGACGACGCGATGCACGCGCAGTTCGTGCGGGCCCCTGGCGACGGTGACGCTCTCCACGCGCAGTCCCGGCACCATGGGCGGGCCGCTCACGAAGGCCGGTATGTGCCGGGACGCGGCCCAGCCCCAGCCGTCGCCCTGACCGGCGCCGAGGGGATGGGTGCGGGTGCGGGCGCTGCGTATCCCCGCCACCTCGACCGCGATGTGGTTGTCCGCGGTGTTGCCGCGTGCCGTGGGGCCGGTCCGGGTGGAGTAGGCCTGGCGGGCGTAGAGCGGGTCCTCGTGCGCCGCCGTCTCGGCCTCGTGCGGGCGCGCGTGGTCGCTGCCGTGGTTGTGCAGCCGTACGATCCCGTCGGCCCGGGTGCTCTGGATCAGGAGGCCGGGCGCGGGCAGCGCGAGGATCCGGTCGCCGCGCTCGCTGGGGGTGGGCTCCTCCGTGGCGGTCCACAGGGGGTGACCGGCCGGTGCCAGGAGCCCGACGAACGCCTTGGACGCCCAGTAGGGCGACGCGGGCCCGGAGTAGGGCTGCAGGCTCGCGTCGTGCGGGCCGTGCCAGCCGAGGCTCAGCAGTCCGTCGGCGCCGACGGAGCCGCGGTCGAGGAAGTAGCGAAGGGATCCGCTGAGGAGGCGGCGCGAGGTGCCGGGGGTCAGGGGCGTGTGGCCGGTGAGCGCGCCGAGGGCCACGGACGCTCCCGCCGCAAAGCGGTAGGTCAGGGAGCGGCCGAAGTGGATCGGGGCGCCGTCACCCCCGAAGAGCAGCCCGAAGCTCTCCAGGTGTTCGTGCAGGCGGGCGCCGTGCCGGGCCAGCTGGTCCCGGTCGCCCGCCAGGTGGGCGTCGAGCGTCGGGTACAGGTGCAGGGCCCAGCCGTTGTAGTGGTCGAAGGCGCGGCCGTCCCCGTCGGCGTACCACCCCTGGCCGCGGTTCCAGGTCTCCAGGAGTTCCAGGGCCCGCTCGCGCGCCCGTGCAGTCTCGGCGTCGCCGCGGCCCACCGACTCCAGGAACCCGGCCACGGTGTAGGGGAAGAGATACCAGTTGTTGGGCGCGGGGACGTGGCGGATCGCGCCGCGCAGCCACTGTTCCGCCCGGTCCTGTACGTCGGTGTCGAGCCGGTCCCACAGCCAGGGGCGGGTCAGCCGCAGGCCCAGTGCGACGGACGCGGACTCCACCATCGGCTGGCCCTGGACGTGGTGGTCGAGTATCACCGGCCAGGACTCGGCGTCGCCACGGCCGGGTGTGCGGGTGCCCGCCGCGAGACCCTGCGCGTACCGGTCCAGCCAGCCGTGCGGATCCTTGCCCTCGGCGCCCGCGACCCGGAACGCGGCGGCAAGCAGCGTACGGGCGTATCCCTCAAGCCCGTCGGACCGTACGCCCGAAGCGGAGGGCCGCCCCGGCAGGTCGAGCAGGGCGCCTTGCGGGGTTGCCCACTTCCAGGCGGCGCCCAGGAGCCCGTCGGCGGCGGCTTCCCAGTGCTCGCGCGTGTAGCCGGTGTGCGGGCTCACCTCCCGGTTTTCCTCGGGGAGTCCGGGCAGTGCGGGGATGCTCATGCGAGGTAGGCCAGCCTTTCGCGTCGTACGGCATGGGCGAAGCCGTCGCCCGCGGCCCAGCGGCCGAGTTCGGCGACGGCGAGGTCGGCGAGGCGCCCCCACTCGTTGCCCTGCGAACCGGCCAGATGGGGGGTGATCATGACGTGGTCGCACTCCCACAACGGGTGGTCGGGGGGCAGGACTTCGGGGACGGTGACGTCCAGGACGGCACGGATGCGGCCGGCGAGGGCGGCTTCGGTGAGGGCGTCCTGGTCGAGCACCGCGCCCCGGGCCGTGTTGACGAGCACCGCCTGGTGGCGCATCGCGGCGATCAGCTCACGGTCGACCAGGCCGCGGGTGGCGGGCAGCAGCGGGGTGTGGACGCTGACGACGTCGCTGCTTTCGAACAGCTCGGCGATGCCGACCGGACGCACTCCGAGCGCGAGGGCTTCCTCGTCGGAGACGTACGGGTCGTGAAGGAGGACCTGGAGGTCGTAGGGGCGCAGGAGTTCGATGACGCGGCGGCCGATCATCGAGGCGGAGAGGATGCCGACCGTACGGCCGTAGTTGCCCACGCCGTGCGAGAGGCCGAGCCAGTCGTCGCGGCGCCGGACTTCCTTGAACTCCCGCGCCCGCTCCATGACTTGTTTGCCGGTGAGCAGGATCATGGCCACGGTGTACTCCGCGACGGGCAGGGCGTTGGCCGCCGCCGCCGACGACACCTCGATACCGCGCTCCCAGCACTCCGGGGTGATGTGGCCGCGTACCGAGCCGGCGGTGTGGACGACGGCCCGCAGCCGTGGCGCTGCCGCGAGCGCGGCGGCGTCCAGGGGCGGGCAGCCCCAGCCGGTGACCAGGACCTCCGCGTCACGGAGTACGGCGCGGGCCTCGTCCGTGGTGAAGTCGTCCAGGACGGTGTCCGGCACCAGATCGCTGACCCGGCCGAGTGCGGCCAGGGCGTCGGGGCCGAGCACGGCCGTCGCCGCGTCCCGGGCCATGGCGAGCGCGGTGCGCGGACGGTGGCTGCCGTTCTTCAACAGTTTTCCTTTCACATGGCTCACTTGACCGAGCCCGCGGTGAGGCCCGACTTCCAGAAGCGTTGCAGCAGCATGAAGGCGAGGATCAGCGGAAGCACCGCGAGGAGCGAACCCATGATCACCACGGGGTAGTACTCGGGCGAGACGGTGGCAGAGCTGTTCCAGGTATAAAGACCCAGACTGACCGGATACAGCTTCTCGTCCGAGAGCATCACCATGGGCAGGAAGAAGTTGTTCCAGATGGCGGTGAGCTGGAAGAGGAACACCGTCACCAGGCCGGGGCCCAGCATCCGCAAGCTGACGCGCAGATAGGTGGTCAGCTCCCCCGCGCCGTCCATCCGGGCCGCTTCGAGTACTTCGTCGGGCACATAGCCCTGGCTGAAGATCCGCCCCAGATAGACCCCGAACGGGTTGAAGAGGACCGGGATGAACACCGCCCAGAAGGTGTCGACGATGCCTGTGGCCGAGGCCATCAGATACAGCGGGAGGGCGAGCACGGTCTGCGGCACCATCACCGCGGCGAGCACCAGGCCGAAGACCTTCTCCTTGTGCGCGAAGCGGTATTTGTCGAAGGCGTAGCCGCAGGCGACGCTCACCAAGGCGCTGATCGCGGCGCCGAGGACGGCGTACAGGAGGCTGTTGGTGTACCAGCGGCCGTAGAGCCCGCCGTCCATCGCGAACAGGTCGCGCAGGTTCTGCAGGAAGGAGAAGTCGGTCAGCGAGAAGAAGTTGCTGCTGAACAGCGCGTCCCGGTTCTTGGACGCGGCCAGGACCAGCCACAGGACGGGCAGCAGGGTGTAGAGCACCGCGATGCCGACCACGGTGTTCACGACGGTGCGGCCCAGGAGACGGGGGCGGCCCGCGGTGAGGGTGTCGGCGCTCATCGCGCGGCCTCCTTCTGGGAGCGGTTGGTCCAGCGGGTGACGCCGTAGGACAGGGCGACCGTGCACAGGAGCAGGATCACCGAAGCGGCGGCGGCGAGGCCGTAGTTGTTGCGGGTGAAGGCCGCGTCGTAGATGTACATGCTGGGCGAGAAGCGCGAGTTGATCATCGGGGACGACTGGCTGAGCAGCATGGGTTCGGTGAACAGCTGCATCGCCCAGATCAGGGTGAACATGGCGACCATGACGATCGAGGAGCGCACCAGGGGCGCTTTGACCCGGAGTGCGGTGCGCACCGGTCCCGCGCCGTCGACCACGGCGGCCTCGATCACTTCCCGGGGCACGGCCTGCAGGGCGGCGTAGAAGATCACCATGTTGTAACCGAGGTTGCTCCACAGGGCGATGTTCACGATCGAGGGCAGGACGGTGTTCACGCCGAGGAAGTCGATGGTGATGTCGCCCTTGGAGAGCAGGTCGACGACCGGGCTGAGCCCTGGTGTGTAGAGGTACAGCCAGATGAGGGCCGCGATGATGCCCGGCACCGCGTGCGGCAGGAAGAGCGCCAACTGGGCCCAGGAGCGTAGCCGTACGACGCCGGAGTCGAGCAGGAGGGCCAGGGCGAGGGCGCCGATGACCATGAGCGGGATGTAGATGAGGCAGTAGAGGACGACCGTGCCGAGGCTGCCGAGGAAGGTCGGGTCGGTGAGGACGGCCGTGTAGCTGCGCAGGCCCACGAAGACCGTGCGTTCGGGGCCGAAGCCCAGGCCCGGCTGGTCGTCGCTGAAGAAGCTCAGCCAGACCGCGGTGCCGACGGGTATCAGGAAGACCGCCACCAGCAGGATCAGGAAGGGGGTCATCAGGACGCCGCACGCCGTGTGTTCACGGCGCCGCGCACGCGTACGGGCGCGGCGGGCGGAGGCGGGGGCGTCGGGGGTGCGGGTGGCGGGGGCCGGGGGCGCGGTCGTGGTCATCGGGGGTCACCTGCCTCTCTGCTGGTGCTCGTCGCGTTCGGGGGCTCGGGGCTCGCCGGGGCGCCCGGCGGCTTGGGTCGCGCCGGGGCGCTCGGGCCGGTCATGTGCTGTGCTCGGTGGTGGACAGGCCGAGGGCCTTGAGGTCCGGCATGGTTCCGTCGTGTGCCGCGCGCACGGCGTCGAGGAGCGAGCCCTTGCCGCCGCCCGCGCGGGCGAAGCCGTCCTGCATCACCCGCTGGGTCGCGGTCATCCGCGGTCCCCAGACCCAGCCGTCGCGGATCGTCTCGGCCTGTTCCTCGAAGAGGCGGTAGATGTCCTGGCCGGAGTAGTAGGCGCGGTCGAAGGCTTTGCGGCCCACGGGGACCAGGTCGGGGACGGCCGGGTACTGGCTGCTGGCGCCGCTGGAGAGCCGGGCGCGCAGGGCGTCGGGGTGCGAGACCTGCCACTCGATGAATTCCATGGCGGCTTCCGGGTGTTTGCTGTCCTTGGTGACGGCGAAGGTGGAGCCGCCGTGGGTGCCGACGACCGGTGTGCCGGGGTCCCACTGCGGGAGCGGCGCGATGGCCCACTGGCCCTTCTGGCCCGGTCTGGCGTTCATCTGCGAGCCGGCGTCCCAGGCGCCGCTGAGCCGGGCCAGGATGAGGCCCTCGCCGAGCTGGGAGTCGTAGTGCCTGCTCTCGGTGGCGTTGACGAAGAGGAGGTCCTCGTCGACGAGCCGCTGCCAGTACGCGGCGACCTCGCGGGTCGGACGGTCGGTGAGCGAGACGTTCCAGGCGCCGTCGCGGGTGTCGAACCACTGGGCGCCCGCCTGCCAGGCCCACGCGGCGAACTGGGTGCCGCCGTCGGTGGGGAAGACGGCGATGCGCCGCTCGCGTGCCTTGTCCCGCACGGTGCGGGCGGCATCGGCGAACTCGTCCCAGGTGCGCGGGACTTCGATCCCGTACCGGTCGAACAGGTCGGTGCGGTAGTGCAGGACCATCGGTTCCACGTCGAGCGGGACGGAGAAGACCCGCTTCTCGAAGGTCGTCAGGCCAAGGGCCTGCGGCAGCAGCTTGGCGCGCAGCCGCTCGCTCATCAGCGAGGTGATGTCGCGTGCGACTCCGTCGATGGCGAAGCCGGGGATCTGGGGGTATTCGATGGTGGCGACGTCCGGGGCGTTGCCGGCCCGGGCGGCGTTGCTGAGCTTGGCGTATCCGCCCATGGCGCCCGACGGAATCTGCTGGAACTCGACCTGGATGCGGTCGTGGGTCTTGTTGAACGCGTCGACGACTTCCTGGCTGCCGCGCAGTGCGGACCAGAAGGTGACGCGTGTGGTGCCGCCCTTGCCGCGTGACGTGCCGCCCGTGCTGCCCGAACAGGCGCTGAGCGCACCTGTCATGGGAGTTGCGGCTGTCACGGCGAGCAGGGACCGGCGGCTAGGTCGACCAGGCATGGGTGGGCGCCTCCCGCGGCTCTTGTTCGGGACACGGGAATCCTGATCGCATGAACGATGACGGTCAATAGATCGATCAAAAGAAACTAAAGCGGTCAAACGATCCCGACATGGGTGGTGGATCCCCGGACCTTGAGCTCCGGCAGGAGCTCCGCCCGCTGGGTCGTCACGGCGCCGGTCTGGCCCAACTCCTCCAGCCTGCGCAGCAGAAGCCCGGCCGCCGTCCGTCCCACCTCGTACTTCGGCGGCGAGACGGCGGTCAGCGGAGTGCTGCCGAGGGCGGCCACCACGTCGTCGTACGCGACCACCGAGCAGTCCTGCGGCACCCGCATCCCGTGATCCATCAGCTGCTGCACCAGCATCAGCGCGTCGACGTCGCCGTGCAGCACGGCCCCCGTCGCCCCGTGCTCGCGCAACCGCGCCGCGAGGTCGAGCGGCTCGCGCACCCGGCCCACTCCCGCGTTCGCGGCGCTGAGCATCACGGTCCAGTCCTCGATCTCGGGCCGGGACGCGGCGATGTCGGCGAAGGCGGCCCGCAGCGCACGGGCCGTCGGGCTGTCGTCACGGGCGGCCAGGACGATCCGCCGGTGGCCGAGCCGGATGAGGTGGTCGACGGCGAGGTGGATGCCGTACCAGTGGTCGGTGCAGACCGAGTCCATGGCGTGCAGCGCGCTGCCCGGACGCGGCCGGCGCTCCATCAGGACCGTGGGCACGCCCGATGCGGCGAGCCAGGCGTAGTCCGCCTCCTCCTCGGCCGCGGTGCGCCAGCGCGGGGCGATGAGAAGCCCCTGCACCTTTTCGGCGAGCACCCGCTCGACCAGCGGCCGTTCGGCGCCCTCCACCTGCGGCGCGATATGCAGGGCGACCCGCATCCCGGCCTCGTACAGGACGCTGCGTGCGCCGTGCATCGTCTCGTACAGGTAGGTGTGCCGCTCGGGCACCATCAGCGCCACGGCACCGCCCTGCGCCACCGGCTCGGCCCGCGGGGCGCCGCGCTCCACCGGTCCGACCGATCGCGCGATGCCGTGCCCGCGCCGCAACTTGCCCTCCTGGGCCAGCTCTTCGACGTCCCGCCGCACGGTGATCACCGAGACCTCGAGATCGTCGGCGAGATCACTCAGCCGTGCCTCGCCGCGCGATTCCACGACCGCGAGTATCCGCTGCCGCCTGACGTCCCTCGGCTCCCGCATGCTGCCGACCCCCTCGCGACGTACCCGCCGGTTGTTCGTTTGAACGTTTCCGCTGGAGGATATCGATCAGCGCCCCGCCTGTGTCCAGGTCGGCGATGTTCGTCACTGCCTGCTGAGGGATCGCGTGATGCCGGCAGCCACCGTGGTGACGAGGACCCAGCCCGTGGCGACGAGGAGATACGAGAGCCACTGGTACCAGCCCTGCGGCGCGAAGGCCGCCTCCTGCCCGAAGCCGATGATCGGCAGGAGCAGGTCGAGGGTGTAGAAGACCGGGTTGAAGTCGGGGGCCTCGTCGGACTTCAGCGCGGGCGGATGGTGCAGGGCGAAGGCCAGCGCGCCGGCGAGCAGCAGGACCAGGAGCCATCCGGCCGCGCGCATCGGCCGGAATCCGTAGCCGACCGTCACGTCCTGGAGGTGGCCCCACATCCTGGCGTACGCGGGCAGGGTGCGCCGGTGGCGGCGGAGCCTGGCCAGCTGCACGGTGCGGGCGGCGGCCTCGTCGCCCACCGTGCGGTAGGCCGCGGCCAACTGCTCGTAGCTCTGCGGGAGATAGCCGGCCGTCTCGCGCTCCAGCAGCGGGAGGCGCTGCTCGGCGGGCAGGTGCGGGGCGAGCCGCTGGTAGGCGAGGCCGTCGAGCTTGACCTGGCCCGGCCACACATCCGGCGGGACGTGCAGCAGGTCCAGCTGGGAGCGGCGCAGATTCACCGCTCCCTCGATCGGAGCGGCTTCGCGCAGCCACAGCTCGCCGATGACGCAACTGCTGGCGCGCAGGGCCGATCCGCCGGGGTGGGAGAGCCGGGCGTAGGCGAGATTGACGTGCCGCGGGATTCTGGCGCCGCTGAGGTTGAGGGTGCCGCGGGCGCGCAGCCGCATGGCCCGCAGGTCGGTGCCGACCGACAGCGTCTCGGCGTGCAGGGCGACTTCGCCGGGGGCGTCCAGCACGGCGTCGTCGAGGTTGACCTGGCCCCCGACGGTGGCGCCGTTCAGCCGGATCTGGCCGTGGGCGACCAGGCCGACGGCCCATACGTCGGTGCCGATGACGGCGTGGTTCAGCTGGAGCACCGCTTCGGCGGCCGGTGCGGGGTCCGGCGCGGGCTCCGCGTCGGGTGCGGGCGGGACGCCGAGCTCCGCCCCGTTGGCGAAGAAGGCGCCGGTGATCTGCGCGCCCGCGAGCCGTACGGGGCCCGTGATCCGGCTGCAGGTGATGCGCAGGACCAGCTCGACGCGCAGGGTGCCCGCCGTGAGGCCCGGCAGGACCGAGTCGCTCAGGACCAGGGCGCGGACCTGGGCGCCGTACAGATTGGGCGTCTCCTCGAAGTAGCAGGAGCGCAGCCGTACGGGGTGCTCGACCGTCCCGTACATGAGGTTGAGCTGCCCGGTGATCCGTGCGCCCCACAGCTTCAGGCCCGCGATCTCGCCGTCCCGTGTGGGGCCGTCGATCAGCAGGGCCCGCAGCACCTCGGCCCGCACCGTCCGCTCGGGCCCCCAGGACGCGCCGTCCCGCGGGTCGTCGTCGCGGGTGTCGCGGAAGTCGACGCCCTCGCCGAGCGCGAAAGCCTCCCAGACGCGGACCTCCGCCGGTGTCGCGTCGGTGATCTCCATCAACGGGATGCTGTCGCGGGCGCGTTCGGGCTGTCAACCACGGATCCGGGGAGCCGCACCCGTCCGATTCGAAATGGGAACCATTTTCATATAGCCTCGGCGTCGCACCGCCGAGAAAGGACCCGAATCCCCATGGCCGTACCCAAGCGGAAGATGTCCCGCAGCAACACCCGTCACCGCCGGGCCCAGTGGAAGGCCGTCACCCCGCAGCTCGTGCCGGTCACCGTCGACGGCTCCGCCTACCTGGTGCCCCGGCGACTGGCCAAGGCCTACGAGCGCGGCCTGCTGCGGCCCGGCGACTGACGGGCCGGGGACTGACGGGCCGGGCACGGACGGCCGCCGGGCCCGGCACCGTCTCATCGCACCAAGCGCAGCAGGTGGGCGCAGGCCTCCGCCTCGTCCGCGTGCCGGGCGAGAGGGTGATGCTCTCCGCGTTCGTACGTCCCGGTCTCCCACGCCGCGCCGTCCCCGGTCCTGCGCAGGTAGACGAAGTCGGGGGGCGTGGGGGCCGGTTCGTGGACTCCCTCGATCCAGAAGTAGCCGTCGGCGACACCGGCTTCGCGCAGCGCGGCGGGCAGTCCACGGATGTCCACGGGGGCGCTAGCCGTTCGCCGGCTCGAGGTAGCCGTGCTCCAGCAGCCACTTCACGTTCAGGCGCTGCCCCTCGCCCGGATCCAGGAAGACCGGGTCGAGCTTGACCTGCTGCCCGCCGCCGGGCTGCGCGAACCAGGGGGCGATGCCGCCCTGCCAGACGTGGAACGGCTTGCTCACCTTGTAGACGCGGTAGTCGCAGGCGACGGCGGCGTCACGGGTGTTGAGATTCTGCGGGGGCAGCGCCCGCTCGGCGTACGAGTCGCCCGCCGGGGCCAGGAACGAGCCGTACTCGGATCCGAAGCGGTCGAGGAGCTCGCCCTTCTCCAGTTCCTCGGGATGCTTGTCGACCCGGCCGTTGACCGTCTCGAAGCCGTCGTTCGGCGGGTACTTCCAACTGCCCGTTTCGGCGGGGCCCTCCCAGTACTTCTTCAGGAAGGCCGACGGCGAGAGGCCGCCCGTGCGCTTCCACCCCTTGAGCAGCGGTCCGACCGGTTCCTGCCACTTCTTGGGGAGCCACTTCGGACCGAGGCGTGCGTCCTTGTGGAACTCGCCGGTGCAGGGCTCGTGCCGCACCGAGGGTGATGACGACCCCGCCGGCGCCGCCGCCGACTTCTGATCCGCCTGCCCCGCCGCCGTCGCGGTAGGAGCGGCCGCCATCGCGGTTGCCACACCCAGCGCCGCCAGAACGGTACGGATCCGGATCACAGAACTGCGGTCCACTCGCAAACTCCTCGCCTGTCCACGGGAAACGAAGAACATCTCGCACACCGTATCCATCCAGTGGCTTTGTGTTACCGGATTCCGTCGCGATGGCCGAATCGGGCCCGCCGGGAGAGTGGAAGTTCGGCGGGTTCCCGGGAGGGCGCGGCCTGCCGCGCCGGGCCCGGCGGGCGGGTGTCGCAAGCTGCCGAAGAGGAGCCTTTCCTATCGGCTGAGGAGCTGGTAATCGACATGCCCGCACTGTTCCGCCCGCAGCGCACCGGACGCCTGCTGACCACCTTGGCCTGCGCGTTCGCCGCCGCGTCCGTCCCGGTGTTCCCCGCGGGGAACGCCTTCGCGTCGGCCGGGGACCCACCGGCCGGCCGGGCAGCGGCCGCTGCTCCCCTGCCCGGCGGGCTCGGCCCCTGTGTACCGGGTACCTGCCCTTCGGGCCCGTACCCGCCCGTCACCAACGGCACGATCCGCTACCGGGACAACGCGATCAACATCTTCGCGGGCGGTGACTTCCTGGTGCGCGGGAGCGCGGCGGAGGCCGAGGGACGTGTCGTCGTCCTGGGCGACTTCGACCAGAACGAGAGGGCCGGAGTCAGCGCCGTATACAACATCGGCGAGGCTGGCGTCGGCTCCCGGGTCGCGCCCCCGGTCGGTTCCGACTGGCTCACCACCGGGGGCGACGTCACGGTCGCCGACGGCCAGCGGCTCCTCGCGGAGCAGGGGGTCGTACGCCACGCGGGCGCGGCGAGCGGCACGATCCTGGCCCGGGACACGCCCCGGGACCCGGACGCGGCGGCGCCCTACACCGCGCTGCGCGGTCAGCTGAGCGCGGCGAGCCAGTGTTACGCGCACGGGGAGAACGGCACCCGGACGCCGACCGGCACGGCCGTGCACGCGGGCGGCGAGACCCTGTTCACCGGGGACGGCACATCGGCGCGCCAGGTGTTCAACGTCGACTTCGACCTGGCCGGCGCGAGCGGCGGACAGGAGGGCGTGCGGTTCGCGAACATCCCGGACGGGGCGACGGTCCTGGTCAACGTCCTCGGCACGCGGCGGGTCATCAACACCTACAGCGGCGGCATCGACGACGCGACGGATCCGCTCAACGCACTGCGCGAGCGCCTGCTGTGGAACTTTCCCGACGTGACGGACCTGGAGCTCAAGGGCACCGGGCAGTTCCAGGGCAGCATGCTGATCGGCCAGAACTCCTCGGACACGACGGTCAGCCTGCCCGGCATCAACGGCCGCTTCTTCTCCGCCGGTTCGATCACCCACACCAGCTCGGAGAGCGGCGGAGGCGGCCAGGAGTTCCACAACTATCCCTTCGTGGGCGACCTGCCCGAGTGCGGGGCCGCGCCGACGGAGACCGGCTCGGTCGAGGTCACCAAGAAGGACGCGGCGGACGGCAAGGTCCTTCCGGGCGCCGTCTTCGAGCTCTGGCACGAGACCAACGGGGTCTCCGGGGTGCAGACCTCCGGCGACGACCCCGATGACCGGATCGGCTCCCCGTGCACCACGGACGCCCGGGGCGAGTGCCGCAGGTCGGTGCCGCTCGGCACGTACTACTGGGTGGAGACCAAGGCCCCGGACGGGTACGACCTGCCCTCACCGGCCTCCTTCGGTCCGCTCGTGGTGACCGAGGCCAACGCCCGCGAGGGCGTCGAGGTGACCGCGGAGAACGAGAAGACGCCCGTCGTCGACCCGGTGGGCGCCCTGCACGTCATCAAGACGGACCGCACCAGCGGCCGCCCGCTGGCGGGGGCCGTGTTCGAACTGTGGCGCGAAACCAACGGCAGGACGGGCCTGCAGACCGCGGGAGCCGACCCGGACACCCGCAGGGGCCAGGGGTGCGCCACGGACCGCCGGGGCCGCTGCGACTTCCCCGACCAGCCCCCGGGCTCCTACTACCTCAAGGAGACCGCGGTGCCGGACGGCTATCGCCTGCCCTCCCCCGCGGTCACCGGCCCCTACCGGCTGACCGAGGACAACGCCGCCAAGGGCGTCACCGTCCGGATCAGCAACAAGCGGGGTGACGCGGGCAAGGGCGGCAAGGGCTGAGCCGTAAGTGATGCCCGCGCACCGGCGGATGACGGCCGATCAGCCGCCGGTGCCGGGTTTCGTGCCCCACACGTAGACCCGGTCGTCCTTCTGCAGCAGCGCGTAGAGCCGCTTCGCGTCCGGCACCGTCAGGTTCACGCAGCCGCCGGACCCGGAGGAGAAGAGGTCGTGCCGAGTGCCGTGCAGGGCCTGGCCGCCGTTGAAGAACTGGGCGTAGGGCATCGGCACGTTGTAGATCGTCGAGAAGTGGTCCCGGTGCTTCCAGTAGATGCGGTGCCAGCCGAGCCGCGTCTCCAGGCCGTCGCGCCCGGTGCGCACCGGCACCGGCGCGAAGACCAGGCGCCGGTTCACCTGGACCCAGAGGATCTGCCGGGTCAGATCCACACAGACCACTCGGTACGCCCGGGACGGACAGCCCTTGCGGGCGGCGGGGTCGCGCCGCACCTGGTCGGCGACCATCGTCCGGTAGGTGCGCAGCGAGGCGAGCCCGTCGGCGGGTGAGACCCCGAGCTTGCGCTGCAACCGCCGGATCGCCGCGCAGTCCTCCGGCGACTGGACCCCGTCGACCGGTCTGCCCAGCTCCTGCTCCAGCTCGCGCTGGTAGGGGGCCGTACCGGCGGTGCACGGCGGTTCCGGGCGGGCGGTCGCCGCGGCTGCGGGGGCGGCGGGCAGGGCGAGGAACAGGACGGTCGCGGCAAGAGACACGGAGAGGGAGACGGAGAGGGTGCAGCTTCGGCGAATCATGTAATCAGATTTGCCACTTGCTCCCTTTCTAGGCTGGTCTGTTCAGGTTTCCCTCATAGTTTCCCTCGTGGTCGTCGGTCTCGTCCGGCGCCTCCAGGTCGGCGGGCAAGACGTCCAGGACGGTGAAGCTGCGGTCGAGCCGAGTGATGCGCAGCACCCGCCATACGCGCGGACTGCTGCGCACCAGGCGAAGAGGGCGCCGTCTGGCCGCGGCCTGCCCCTTGATGCGCACGAGCAGCCGCAGTCCGCCGGCGTCCAGAAACGTCACCTGCCGCAGGTCCACCACGACGTCCTCGTCCGGCCGGGCCATTAACTCCGCTATGCGCGGCGAGAGTTCCTGGTCCGCCCAGGCGTCGAGTTCGCCCCTGAACGTCAGAATGATCGATCCGTCCACCACACGGTGATGCAGCCCAAAGCCCGGGTCGGGCGTGCCCATGATCCACCCCCTAAACTCACTACACCCCGCATACGAAGAGTTACGACAACGCGAGCGGCGCGGCCCGTGGGCCGGCGCCCGACGCCGCCGGGGTCTGGGGCGGCACCGCGAATGGCACCTACATCTTGCCCGCTCAGAGCCAGTTCATACCTCCGGGGGGCAGCACTGGTCACTGTGCGGCGCATATTCGCCACTTGTTGGCCATAGTTACTCTCCGTATTTCATACGCTGTATGTGACACCGACCCGGCGTCACGTCCCCGGGGCCGTGACACCCGGCCGCACGCCCTGCCACCTGCCGACGGTCCCCTTGATCGGGCGGATGGCAGGGACCACGCTGTCTGCCGTACGTCCACACGCGTCACTACCGACACCCGAGGAGCGGACATGGCGGCAGGGATGAACAGCGGGTCAGACGGGTCGCCCGCGGCGGGCACATGGGGCCGGAGACGGTTCATCGGAGCCGTCGCCGCCACCGCTGCCGCCGCCGTCGCCGCACCGGCCCCCGCCTCCGCCGCCACCCTGTCCGCCCCTAGCGCCGCCCGGCCGCCGCGCCGCACAGGGCAGTTGTTCCTCGGTACGTACACCACGCAACCCGGCGGCGGCACGGGCCTGGGCCTGGCCTCGTACGACGAGACGACCGGGCGCATCACCGGCACCGGCACACTGACCGGCGTACCCGACCCCTCCTACCTCTGCCTCCACCCCTCGGGCAACACCCTCTACGCCGTCAACGAACGGGAGCAGGGCGGCGTGACCGCGATCGCGCTCGCGTCCGGCGGCCCCGAGGTCCTGGGGGCGCGCGGCACCGGTGGCGCCGGGCCCTGTCATCTGTCCGTGCACCCGGGCGGACGCTGGCTGCTCAGCGCCAACTACGGCTCCGGAAGCGTGGCCGTCCATCCCATCGAAACCTCGGGCGCACTGGGCGAGTTGAGCGACCTGGCCACCCATTCCAGCCCGCCTCCCGGCCCCGGGCAGGACGGTCCGCACGCCCACCAGATCGTCACCAGTCCCGACGGCGGGCATGTCCTCGCCGTCGACCTGGGCACCGACGCCGTCTACAGCTACCGCCTGGACACGAAGAAGGGAAAGCTCAGCCAGGTCTCGTACGCCGCCCTGCGAGCGGGCGCCGGGCCGCGCCATCTCACCTTCCACCCGTCCGGCCGCTTCGCGTATCTGGCCAACGAGCTCGACAACACGGTGGTGGTCTGCGCGTACGATCCGGCGAGCGGGCGGCTGACTCCCGGTGCTCCGCAGTCCACCGGCACCGGTGAAGGCACCAGCTATCCGGCGCAGTTGCTCGTCACGCGCGAGGGCGGCTTCGCCTTCCTCGCCAACCGCGGGCACAACAGCATCACGCGGTACGCCGTCGAGGCGGACGGCGCCCGGCTGCGGCTGCTCGACACGGTCCCCGTCGGCGGGGACTTCCCCCGGCACATCGCCTTCTCGCCGTCCGAGTCTCTGCTGTTCGCCGCGAACCAGAAGTCGAACTCGGTGAGCGTCTTGAAGGTGGCGGGCGATGGCCGGCTGAGCCTGACGGGCGAGCCGTTCGCCGCCCCCGTGGCCGTGTGCGCGCTGCCGCTCTAGGACGCGCACGACCTGACTGCCCGGGCACCGCATCCGCACGAGGGAAAGGCCGCACCCCTTCCATGACTTCCTTCGCCCCCGCCCCCTCCTGGCTCTCCGACGCCGTCTTCTACCAGATCTACCCGCAGTCCTTCGCCGACTCGAACGGCGACGGCATCGGCGACTTCAACGGCATCACCGCCCATCTGGACCACCTGGCCTGGCTGGGGGTCAACACCGTCTGGATCAACCCGTGCTTCGCCTCGCCGTTCCGCGACGCGGGATACGACGTCAGCGACTACCTCTCCGTCGCGCCCCGCTACGGCACGAACGACGACCTGGCCGAGCTGGTGGCACAGGCGCGCAGGCGCGGCATCCGCGTCCTGCTCGACCTGGTGGCCGGGCACACCTCCGACCGGCACCCGTGGTTCGCCGCCGCGGCCGACGACCCGGACGACCACCGCTACATCTGGGCGCCGCAGGGCCGTCCCGAGGGATTCGTGCGGTCGCCGGGCAGCCGCCCCGGCGCCTATCTGCCGAACTTCTTCGACTTCCAGCCCGCCCTCAACTTCGGTTACGCCCGGATGGATCCGGCCGAGCCGTGGCGCCTGCCCGTCGACGCCGAGGGACCGCGGGCCAACCGTGCCGCACTGCGCGAGGTCATGGACCACTGGCTGAGTCTGGGCCTCGCCGGTTTCCGCGTCGACATGGCGCACTCCCTGGTCAAGGACGACCCGGACCGCGGCGCCACCGCCGCCGTGTGGACGGAGCTGCGCGGCTGGCTGGACGCCGCCCATCCGGATGCGGTGCTGCTCTCGGAGTGGGGCGATCCGGCCGTGTCCGTCCCCGCCGGGTTCCACGCCGACTTCTTCCTGCAGTTCGGCGGCCCCACCAACGGCGGCCCGCTGCGCTCCCTGTGGAACAACGGCGAGGGCACGGCCGACGAGGGGTGGGATCCGCTCGACTGCTTCTTCGACCCCGGCGGCAAGGGCTCGGCCCGTCCGTTCGTCGAGGCGTGGCGGGCGGCCCGCGAGGCCGTCGGCGATGCCGGGCACATCTCGCTGCCCACCGCCAACCACGACTTCTCCCGCCTCAACTGCGGCCCGCGCACCGCCGGGCAGCTCCCGGCGGCCTTCGCCTTCCAGCTCACCTGGCCCACGCTCCCGGCGATCTACTACGGCGACGAGATCGGCATGCGCTACCTCCCCGGGCTCCCGGACACCGAGGGCAGCGTGCTCGGCCCCCGCTACAACCGGGCGGGCTCGCGCACTCCCATGCAGTGGGACGACAGCGCCAACGCCGGTTTCTCCACCGCACCGGCCGACCGTCTCTACCTCCCGGTGGACCCCGACCCGCGGCGCCCCGCCGTCGCCGCCCAGCGGGCCGACGCCGGCTCCCTGCTGCACCTCGTGCGCCGCCTGATCGCCCTGCGCAGGGCCACCCCGGAACTGGGCCCCGACGGCTCGGTGGAGGTGCTGCACGAGGGCTATCCGTTCGTGTACGTGCGGGGCGGGCGCTTCCTCGTGGTGGTCAATCCCCGCAGCACCCCGGCGGCGTTCCCCACCGCCCTCGCGGAGGGGGCGGGTCCGCAGGCCCTGGAGGCCGAGGGCGTGACGACCGGGAGCGGCGTCGTCACGGCGCAGGGATTCGGGTACGGCGTCTTTGATCTGGGGCCCGCACCGGTCTCTGCTTGAGTCCCGGCGGGACAGATGTCCCATTGGGACACCAGAGGTGTACAGTCGAAGACATGAACAAGGCGACGGAATCCGGCTCAGGAGCCCCGGCGGCCCCCGGGGCCCCGGCCACGGAGCGCGGCGGCGAGGACCGCAGGCAGCGCAAGGCCCGGCAGACCCGGGAAGCGCTCGCCGACGCGGCCATCGAGCTGATCCTGGAGCACGGCCTGGCGGCCGTCACCGTGGAGGCCATCGCCGAGCGCGCCGATGTCACGCGCCGCACCTTCAGCCGCCACTTCGGCGGCAAGGAGGCCGCAGCGCTCGACTTCACCCGCGCCGACGGCGACCGCATCAACGCCGCCCTGCGCGCCCGTCCCGCCGATGAGCCCCCGCTGGCCGCCTATCACGCGGCCGTGCGGGACTGGCTCACCGCCGAGGAGGCTCCGGCCCTGCACCGCCGGGGCCGGCGGCGGGAGCTGCTCGCCCTCGTCGACACGGAGCCCGCGCTGTTCGCCGCGTACGAGCGCGTCCGGGTCGACGCCCAGGACGAGTCCGTGCGCATCATCGCCGACCGGCTCGGCACCGACCCCGGCAGGGACCAGCGCCCGGCCGTCGTGGTCGGCGCCGCCGCCGGGGTCCTGACCGCCGCCCTGCGCAGCTGGGCGCGCGGCGGGCACGAGAACGACGCAGACCTCGCCGCACATGTGGAGCAGGCCTACGCCGTCCTGACCGGGGAGGCAGCACTGGCCGCCCCGCACATCGGATGAGGAAAGTGAAAAGCACCATGAGCACCACCCCCGCCACCACCGTCCCCGACTACGCCACCGAGTTCGCGGGCAAGACCGCCCTGGTCACGGGCGCCGCCTCCGGCATCGGCCTCGCCACCGCCCGCCGCCTGGGCGCCGGCGGCGCGAACGTCGTCATCGCCGACTACAACGCCGAGGGCGCCGAGAAGGCCGCCGCCGAGCTCCTCGCGGAGGGCATCAAGGCCGCCGCGGTCGCCGTCGACGTCACCGAGCCCGCCTCCGTCGAGGCCGCCGTGCGGTTCGCCGTCGACACGTTCGGCGGGCTTCACCTCGCGGTCAACAACGCGGGCATCGGCGGGGAGAGCAAGCCGACGGGCGAGTACGACATCGACGTCTACAACCGTGTCGTGCGCACGAACTTGGACGGCGTCTTCTACTCGATGCGCTACGAACTCCCGGTCCTTGAGGCCGCGGGCGCGGGCGCCATCGTGAACGTCGCCTCGATCCTCGGCTCCGTCGGCTTCGCCGGCTCCCCCGCCTACGTCGCCGCCAAGCACGGTGTCGTCGGCCTCACCAAGACCGCGGCCGCCGAGTACGCCGCGAAGGGCATCCGCGTGAACGCGGTCGGCCCCGGCTTCATAGACACCCCGCTGCTGCAGAAGATGAACAAGGACGACTACGACGCGCTCGTCTCGCTGCACCCGGCGGGCCGCCTGGGTCACTCCGAGGAGGTCGCCGAGCTGATCGTCTTCCTGCTCTCGGAGCGGGCCTCGTTCATCCACGGCAGCTACCACCTGGTGGACGGCGCGTACACCGCCCGCTGACCCCTGGCCGCCACCGGGCCTACGGCTTGGTGAAGTGCACGTCCCGGGCCCTCGCGACGATCTCGACCTCGTCGCCGAGGGCCCATTCGGCCACCCGGGACACCGTCGCCGCCGGGACCATGTCGCTGATGCCCTCGGCGGCGGGGATGTCCTGCGTCGCGTGCGCGTCGTGCGGCAGGACCACACGGAAGTCCAGGTCGAGGGCCGTACGCGCGGTCGCCGACACGCACATCTCGGACATCACCCCGCAGATGGCGAGGTCGCTCACGCCCGACTCGGCGAGGAGTTCGCGCAGCGGGGTCCCCTCGAAGCCGTCGTCGACGGTCTTGCGGATGAGGACCTCGCCCCGGTCGGCGTCCACCGGCAGGTGGATCTCCCAGCCGGGCGTGCCCGGTTCGTCGTCGGCTCCCGGCCCACCGTCGTTCTGGAGCTGGACGACCAGCGCACCGGCGGCGCGGGCGCGGGTCATCAGGTCGGTCGTCCGGTCGAGGACGCGGGCCGCGTCGGGGACGGCGGCGTCGCCCGTGACGAAGGCGCTCTGCATGTCGACCACTATCAGCGCCTGGACGGGGGGCGTGGTGTGTGACGCTCTCTCACTCATGGTCCACCATCTTGCCGTTCGCCATGATCAGCCGTACATCCCCCAGGGCCGCGACGTCCGCGAGCGGATCGCCGTGGACCGCGATCAGGTCGGCGCGGTATCCGTCGGCCAGACGTCCGACGTGGTCGGCGATGCCCAGGGCAGCGGCGGCCTCCGTGGTCGCCATGTCGACAATGCGGTGCGGTTCGATGCCCAGGTGCTGATAGAAACCGAGGCTCTGGGCGAGCCCGTCGCAGCCCGCGCGCTGGACGCCCGCGTCCGTCCCGGCGATCAGCCGCGCGCCGTGCTCCGCCATCGTGCGGACCTGGTCGAACATCGCCCTGGCCCGTTCTTCGCCGAAGAACATCGGCAGCATCCGCCAGTTCGGGCTGATGGTCGGGCAGATCCGGATGCCCTTGGCGACGATGGTGTCCAACACGTCCTCGCGCAGGTCGAACCCCTTGCGCGTCATCCAGGTGCAGTGCTCGATGGTGTCGACGCCCGCCATCACGGCGGCCACGATCCCCGCCGTCCCGTGTCCGTGGGCGGCGACCGGCAGCCCCGCCCGGTGCGCCTCACGCACGATCACGCGGAGATCGGGGGCGTCGAACTGGGCCTGCCAGGTGGCGGGGCCGCCCCGGGTGAGGCCGCCGCCGGTGGCCATGACCTTGATGACGTCCGCGCCGAGTTCGGCGTTGCGCCGCACCAGGGCCCGGATCTCGCCCTCGCCCTCGACCTCACCGCCCAGGAACCAGCAGTGGCCGCCTTTCACGGTCAGCGGTGTGGTGGCGGCGACGATCCGCGGGCCCGGCACCCGGGACGCGGCGATCTCCTCGCGCAGGCGCAGGGTGACGCGGCCCCGGTCGCCCAGATCGCGCACCGTGGTGACGCCGCTGCGCACGAACTGCAGCGCGCGCTCCTGCATCGCCGCCATCAGGGTGGTGTCGCTGTGCGCGTCCAGCACCGCGACGGGGTCCTTGCTCGCGTCGAAGACCAGGTGGACGTGGGCGTCGATGAGGCCGGGAAGCACCGTGGCGTCGGGCAGTGCGTACCGCTGCGACACGCCGCGTGCCAGGGGCTCGATCTCGGCCCTGACGCCCACGGCGACGATGTCCGTGCCCTCGGTCAGGACGGCGCCGTCCATGACGTGCCGGCCACCTGGCCCGGTCAGAACCCGCCCTGCCGTGATCAGCGTCTGGCTCATCTCTGCCTTTCCGGGAAGGAGTTGGAGGAGCTGGCGGTGATGCCGGCCTCCATCGTCCGTCATGGGAGGGCAGAAAGTCCGTCATGTGAGGGGAGAACGTCCCGCGCCGAAGGGCGGGACGGGATGTTCGCGCGGCGTCCCGCGGGTACCCATAGCCTGGGGCCGAGTGCCCGCACAGGACGTCGCAGGACGGAGGTCAGGGTCTGATGAGCACGGAAGTCACGGTCCTCCTTGTGGCCGGCGCGATCCTCGCGGTCGCGACACTCGCGGTCGCCGTCGCGCTGCTCGTACGTCTCGTCCGTGCGCGCCGCGATCTGCGCAGGGCGGGGCTGCCGGTCGAGCGCCAGTGGGTGTTCTGGGCCGCGGTCGCCTATCTCGTCCTGCCGGCCGATCTGCTGCCCGATCCGGTGTTCCTCGACGACATCGGGGTGCTCGTGCTCGCGCTGCGGTCCATGAAGTCGGCCAATTCAGGCGTCGGGGGGCGTGGGGCGCAGTAGGGGGCGGCGCAGGTGCCGGGCTTTGGTGAGCAGGAGGTGCATGCGCTCGGTGACCTGGGCGATGTCCTCGACGGGCTCGTCGAAGGCGAGGCGCACGTCCGCCTGGCTGCGGGCCTTCTCCAGGCGCAGCGTGAGCGCGTAGCGGTCGATGGCGAGCGGGCGTACGCGCACCACACCGTGCAGGCTGTCCGCGCACACGAGCCGGGTCAGCTGCTCGACGGCGTCCTCGTGCGCGTCGGCGAGATGGGTGAGCAGCCGCGCCTCGGCCTCGGCCAGCGGATCGGGGGCGGCCAGGGCGAGTTCGTCGAGGTCGATGCCGATCCGGCCGCCCGCCGAGTCGTGCAGCACGGCGCAGGTCGGCGCGAAGATGAATCCCTCCCCGTCGGGTACCAGCGATCCCGAGAGCCACAGCCGGGCCCGGATGCGGTCCCTGACCGGCACGGGGGCGACGTCGGCGAACTCCACCAGGGTGGAGGGTTCGCCGCGCGGTGCGCAGATCATCGCGGTGGCAAGGGCGCTGTCGGGGGGCGGGGACAGCAGGAGGATACCCTCCGGCGTGACGCTGTGCGCGCCGACGAGCTCATCCCGGCCGATCTCCGTGGTCACCGCGCAGGACCACGCGGTGGTGAGCAGTGAGCGAGCGCGTGCCGCGGCGGTGGGCACGGACATGCTGGCGTGACGGACACCCATCCTTGAACCTCCATTAGGTAAGCCTTGCCTAACTTATCGGAGATCGCGGAGCAGGGCCAGTACGGATAAGACCCCGCGCGGCGAATCGCGCGGGGCCTTCGGGCGGACCGGGCAGCGGCCCGGTCGCGTACGTCACTTGATGTCGCTCATGTCAGGCGAGGCGGTCAGTGGCCGCGTGCGATCCACTCCTCCAGGTGAGGCGCCTCCGCGCCCACGGTCGTGCTGTCGCCGTGCCCGGT
The DNA here is from genome assembly GCF_053606765.1 of Streptomyces sp. NPDC055189. Taxonomy (NCBI): domain Bacteria; kingdom Bacillati; phylum Actinomycetota; class Actinomycetes; order Kitasatosporales; family Streptomycetaceae; genus Streptomyces; species Streptomyces sp. NPDC055189. Next base: position 3,797 of record NZ_JBSGSG010000016.1, on the reverse strand, counting down.
CCGCACCACCGTCTCGGGGGGCAGCGTCAGGAGCCGGTCCCTGATCGAGTCGACGATCGTCGGGAAGTCGCTGAACGACCGGCCCGTCGCGCCGGGACCGCCCGCGAAGAGCGTGTCGCCGGTGAAGACCGTGGACAGGGCAGGCGCGTGGAGACTGACGGCCCCCGGGCAGTGGCCCGGGGTGTGCAGCACCTTCAACTCGATGCCCGCCACGCCGATTTCCTGCCCGTCGGACAGCTCACCGTCGGGGGCACGGTCGGGGTGGGTCTGCTTCCACAGCTCCGCGTCGGCGGGGTGCAGCAGGATCGGCGCGCCCGTGCGATCGGCGAGCGCCGGGGCCGCGTCGATGTGGTCGTCGTGGGCGTGCGTGCACACGATGGCGACGACCCGCCGCTCCCCCACCGCGGCCGCGATGGTGTCCGCGTCGTGCGCGGCGTCGATGACGACGACCTCGCTGTCGTCGCCCACGATCCATACGTTGTTGTCGACGTCCCAGGTGCCTCCGTCGAGGGAGAACGTGCCCGAGGTGACCAGGTGGTCGATGCGCGCGGCCATCAGAAGACCACCACCGAACGCAGGACATCCCCGTGATGCATCCGCTCGAAGGCCTTCTCCACGTCGGCAAGCGCGATCGTCTCCGTGACGAACGCGTCCAGGTCCAGGCGCCCCTGCTGGTAGAGGTCGATGAGCATCGGGAAGTCGCGCGAGGGCAGGCAGTCCCCGTACCAACTCGACTTCAGCGCGCCGCCGCGCCCGAAGACGTCCAGGAGCGGCAGGTCGATGCGCATGTCCGGTGTCGGCACGCCGACCAGGACGACCGTGCCCGCCAAGTCGCGGGCGTAGAAGGCCTGCTCGTACGTCTCCGGGCGGCCGACGGCCTCGATGACGACGTCGGCGCCGTTGCCGTCGGTCAGCTCGCGGACCGCCTCGACCGGGTCGGCCGAGCGGGAGTTGACGGTGTGCGTGGCGCCGAGGCTCTTGGCCGTCTCGAGCTTCTTGTCGTCGATGTCCACGGCGATGATCTTCGCGGCTCCGGCGAGCCGCGCGCCCACGACCGCCGCGTTGCCGACGCCGCCGCAGCCGATGACGGCGACCGAGTCACCGCGGCCCACGTTGCCGGTGTTGATGGCGGCGCCGATCCCGGCCATGACCCCGCAGCCGAGGAGTCCCGCGGCGGCGGGCGACGCGGCCGGGTCGACCTTGGTGCACTGCCCGGCGGCGACCAGGGTCTTCTCCGCGAAGGCACCGATGCCGAGCGCGGGCGAGAGCTCGGTGCCGTCCGCGAGGGTCATCTTCTGCTTGGCGTTGTGCGTGTCGAAGCAGTACTGGGGCCGCCCGCGCAGGCAGGCGCGGCACTGGCCGCACACCGCACGCCAGTTGAGGACCACGAAGTCGCCGGGCGCGACCTCCGTGACACCCTCGCCGACCGACTCCACCACGCCCGCCGCCTCATGGCCGAGGAGGAAGGGGAAGTCGTCGTTGATGCCGCCCTCGCGGTAGTGCAGGTCGGTATGACAGACCCCGCAGGCCTGCACCTTCACCACGGCTTCGCCGGGCCCCGGGTCCGGCACGACGATCGTCTCGATCCGTACCGGCTCGCCCTTCGCGCGCGCGATCACGCCCTGTACCTGCTGCGCCATGAGGTCAGTCCTTCTTTCTTCCGGCGTTAAATGCTCGTCCGGCATCACATGGTTCCTCCCGCATCCTCACAGACCGGGCCCGCTCGCGACGACCCCGGACGCACGAGTTCCGATCATCGGTTCGTGCCGATCCCGATCTGCGGGGCGCGGCGGCGCCTAGGGTGGGCCCGTGCGCGATCTCGCTGCTCAGGCCCTGCTGCCGGTCAACGCGACGCTCGGTGCGGCGCTGCTCGTCCTGCTGCTCGCCGCGGCCACGACGGCCGCCGTGTTCCGCCTCTCCCCCGACGGCTCGTACGGCAGGGCGCGGGAGATCCTGGTGGCCGGGGTGCGGGCGGCCGCCCAGCTGGGCGTGGTGTCCCTGGCGATCGGCTGGGTGATCCACCACATCGCGGCGCTCTTCGCCTTCCTGCTCCTCATGATCGCCGTCGCCGCGCGCACCGCGGGCCGCCGCATCACCTCCAACGGCAGCTGGTGGTGGGCGGCGGTGCCGGTCGCGGGCCCCGTCGTCCCGGTGGTCGCCGGCCTGACCCTGGCCGGGCTGCTTCCGGTGCGCGGCATCGCGATGATTCCCGTGACCGGCATCCTGATCGGCGGCGCGCTGACGGCGACGGTCCTCGGCGGGCGCCGGGCGCTGGACGAACTCGACTCCCGCAAGGGCGAGTTCGAGGCGGGCCTGGCCCTCGGCCTGCTCGCGAGGGACGCCCGCCTGGAGGTGATCCGCCCCGCCGCTTCGGACGCCCTGCTGCCCGGACTCGACCAGACCCGCACGGTGGGCCTGGTCACGCTGCCCGGAGCCTTCGTCGGCATGCTCCTGGGCGGGGCGTCGCCCGTCCTGGCGGGCGCGGTCCAGCTGTTCGTGCTGATCGCCCTCATGGCGGTCCAGACGATCGCGGTGGCCGCGACCGTCGAGCTGGTGGCCTGCGGGCGCCTGAACCGGACGGCAACTATCTTGGCGTGACGAGGGGGGACCATGTCGCTTGCAGACCAATTGCCCGCGCTGATCGGTGTCGTGGTGGGTTCCGTGGGGTCCTACGCGGCCCAGAGCCTGACCGAACGGCGGAAGTGGAAGATACAGAAGCTGGAGCGATGGGACGAGAAGCGGTTCGAGACGTACAGCCGCTACGGAAACGTCCTCAAGGTGCAGCTGCGGATCGCCCAGCGCATCGGCGCGGCCCTGGGCTACTCGGACGTGACCGACCCGCTGGAACCCGACCGCGGGTTCGACGAACTGGCCGAGGCCGAGTCCCATCGCGCGGCCGAGTGGGAATCGATGCTGCTGGTCGGGGACTCTCCCACGATCGCGGCGGCCCGGAAGTGGCACGAAGCGGTGTGGACCATAGAGCTTCTCGTACGGGAAGGCGTCAGCGCGCCGGGTGACTGGACCAGAGCGCACCAGATAGCCAGCGCCGCACGCGACCGGTTCTACGAGAGCGCGCGAGCCGATCTCGGGATCGGCGGCTCTCCCCCGCCCTCGGGAGGATGGCCGCGCCAGTGGCGAGCCGAACTGTCGGCGTAGGCGACGCAGGCGGCGTACGGGCCCGCGCAAAGGGTGCCGCTCGTGTGCGACAGAGGGCCGGCCACGGGCGTGGCGCAGCGCGCGGTACCGGCGCGTAGGCTCCGGATCATGTCTGTTTACGACGCAGTAGAAATCGACAGCCTCCAGGGCGGCTCGGCGAACCTGGACCAGTACCTCGGCAAGGCCGTCCTCATCGTCAACGTCGCCTCCAAGTGCGGTCTCACCCCGCAGTACGCGGGTCTCGAGCGCCTGCACGAGCAGTACGCGGACCGGGGCTTCAGCGTCCTCGGGGTGCCCTGCAACCAGTTCATGGGCCAGGAGCCGGGTACGTCCGAGGAGATCGCGGAGTTCTGCTCGGCGACGTACGGCGTGACGTTCCCGATGACCGAGAAGGTCGACGTGAACGGCGCCGGCCGGCACGCGCTGTACGGGAACCTCGTGGGCACGGCGGACGCCGAGGGGCACACCGGCGATGTCAGGTGGAACTTCGAGAAGTTCGTGATCGGCCCGAACGGCGACGTGGCAGCCCGGTTCGGCCCGAAGACCGAGCCGGACGCTCCCGAGGTCATCGCCGCGATCGAGGCGAACCTGCCGAAGTAAATCGGTCGCACCGGCGAAGGCGCGGCACACCGGCACTGGCC